>JBMOPI010000309.1:0-18651 GCA_049324975.1 Bacillota bacterium | reverse complement strand
TGTGATGGCTATCATCACTGAGATGAAGATCAGCGCCGACAGGGTTAATGCCCGGGGCGCCAAAAACCGCATGGCCACCATTGACCTGGTGCTGGAAATTCAGAGTCTGGAGCAGCTGGAACATATTATGAACAAGATCCGTCGGGTTAAAGACGTATACGATGTCTGGCGGGTCACACCTAAGGTTTAACAGTTGACAGGTGACAAGGAACTGAAACCTGTCACCTAACACCTAACTTAGAAGGTTATCTGAGGAGGTAAAAAATGCGGGCAGTGGTGCAGCGGGTTACCCGGGGGTCGGTGGCCGTTGAGGGCGATCTGGTTGGAAAAATTGAAACCGGCCTGGTGGTGCTGCTTGGTGTCGGCAAGAACGATACAGCGCAGGATGCCGCCTACCTGGCGGAAAAAATCGCCCACCTGCGGATTTTTGAAGACGCGGAGGGGAAAATGAACCTTTCTGCCGTGGACATTGGCGCCGGGGTACTGGTGGTTTCCCAGTTTACCCTGTACGGCGACTGCCGCAAGGGCCGCCGCCCGGCCTTTACGGAAGCCGCCGGTCCGGAGACGGCGGAGGCCCTTTACGAAGAACTCGTCAAACAGCTGCGGCAGCTGGGCCTGCATGTGGAAACCGGCAGGTTTCAGACCATGATGCTGGTGGAAATCCATAACGACGGGCCGGTGACATTACTGCTCGACAGCAAAAAGATTTTCTAAGGAGGCAGGTTATGTTAATCAAATGTATACCCCTTGGCGGGATGGGGGCCAACTGTTACGTGGTGGCCTGCGATGACACCAAAGAGGCGCTGGTGATCGACCCGGGCGGGGAACCGCGGCCGGTACTCTCCTTTGTAGAAAAAGAGGGACTGAAAGTGAAATATATTGTCAACACCCACGGCCACATAGACCATATCATGGGCAATGACCTGCTGAAACAGGCCACCGGCGCCAGGGTGCTGATCCATGAACTGGATGCCGAAATGCTGCAGAACCCCCGGCTAAACCTGTCCGGCTTTATGGGTGGTTCAATCAAGTTAGCCCAGGCCGACCAACTGCTGACCGAAGGGGATACGGTGGAGGTCGGCAAAGTGAGCCTGGAAGTAATCCATACGCCCGGCCATACACGGGGCGGCATTTGCCTCAAGGGAGACGGGGTGGTATTTACGGGTGACACGCTGTTTTCCGGTTCCATCGGCCGCTCTGATTTTCCGGGCGGCAGTGCCGAAACCCTGATTAACTCCATCAAGACAAAGCTCCTGCCGCTCCCCGATGATACGGCGGTATACCCCGGCCATATGCAGGAGTCCACTATGGGGGAAGAGAAGAAGTATAATCCGTTTTTGAGGTAATAAAAGCTGCCGGCAGGCAGCTTATTTTTTTCACCGTAATCACTATTTTTTCGTTTTTTTGTGCAAACTATCTCCGATGTACAAAAACACCGGAGGTAGAGACGATGAAGCGAAAAATCTTTTTGGCGGCCGCTGTTATCCTGATTTTTGGCTCTGTTGCAGGGCTTAACTATATGTGGCTGGATAAGAATTTCAATGCCCCCGATCACTATTTTGGCGGGCTGCCCCAGCCGCCGGCCCAGAAACCGGGGCCGGCGGAGAGCGCTTATAACCGCAAAGAGGGTTGGGGTTTTGTCAAGTCCCGGAACGGGCAGACGCCGGAGATAACGGCCCACCAGAAAAACATGGTGCAGAAATACCAGGCCCTGTTTGTCGGTGACGTAACCAAGAAACAGGTGACACTGACCTTTGACATGGGTTACGAAAAGGAAGGGGCTACGCCGCGGATATTGGATACGCTGGCCAGGCATGAGGTAAAGGCAGCCTTTTTTACCACCGCCCACTGGATCCGCACTAATCCCGACCTGGCCCGCCGGGTGGTGGCCGAAGGCCACATTTTGGGCAACCATACTTATACCCATAAGAGTTTACCGACTCTCAACGACGGTCAGGTTAAAGACGAAATCCTGAAATGGGAAGAGGTGGCCAAAGATTATACCGGGGCCGCCGCCAGGCATAAATTTATGCGCCCGCCCATGGGGGAATACAGTGAAAAGACACTGAAAATCACCAGGGAATTGGGATATACCACGGCATTTTGGAGCGTTGCCATGAAGGACTGGCTGCCCATGGGCAGCCCGCAGGAAGCCGTGAAGGGAGTGGTCAACTACCTGCATAACGGCGCCGTAGTGCTGCTCCATGGTAATTCTATGGATGTGGTGGAAGGTTTGGACGGCATTATCAAAGGTATCAAGGGTAAGGGATATAACATTGTCCCACTGGATAAAATACGCTGAAAAAAAGGCTAACCTGGTGTTTTACACCAGCTAAGCCTTTTTAACACCCCATGAAAGCATACTGAGCCTGCGGTATAAAAAAGGCTAACCTGGTGTTTTACACCAGCTAAGCCTTTTTAATTCTCTTAAATTATAGTATAATGGTGATGGGAAAAATATCCGCCAGACACTAAACAGAGGTGATAGCTGTGAAATACCGGTTCATCGCTTTAATTATGCTGGTCCTGCTGATATTACCGGGCTGCGGCAGCCAATCCCGTCAGGAAGTGGAGACGGCTATTAACGAGGCTTTCCGGGCCCGGGCCGATGCTGTCTTTTTGCATAAAGACAAAAAGGGGCTGAGTGGATACTTCAGCGCCGGGGCGCTGGCCCAAAGCAAAAAGTATCTGGAATGGAGCCCAAACGGGTCATGGGAAAATAAAAAAGACCTGAAATACCGGTATAACCTGCGTATCGACAATCTCAGGGTAGATGGCAAAACAGCTACCGCAGAGGTGTTTGAGACAGTGGTAGCCAGTTGGGAGTACATAGACCCCAGCCTTGTTTACGGCCATGATTTTAAAAAAGAAGATGCATGGACCGCCCGGCCGCATAAAGTTATGCTGCAGCTTAATGAGGAAGGCCGGTGGGTGGTGGAAGAAGACTTGATGCAATAGTGCCAGGAGGTTAGCGTATGGGCGCCTTTCTCTCAAGCATGGGTTTTACGTCCGGTAAATTTCTTTTACAAGCTATCAATATTGCCATTTTGGTTGCCATTATTTTGATTGTGGCCAAGGGCCTGCGTTCTTTTGTGCAGTCCGCGCGGCGGTCCCAGGACATGGTGGAAAGACAGGGGGACGTATTGGCTAAACTTGAAGAAATAGAAGAGCGGTTACAACGCCTGGAAGAAAGGTTGGAAAAATAATGGAACTGCTTTATTTTATCTGGAGCCAGTTTAAAATCCCCATTATTGGCATCACGGTACTGGTACTATTAGCGTGGCTCAGGGTATTTGTCCGGCCTGTCCGGCGGGTCCCGCCCCAGGACGTAGACGGTCACGAGGATATATAGGACAGCGGGGAGTGCTGATGAAAATAATTCTGGAGGATGCGGCCGGCGCAGGCCTGGCAAGAGTGTGCCGGGACGTGGCGGCCATTTTTTTTTCGGCGGCGGAGATAGGTTACGACTGCAGTCAAAGGGCTGATTTGCGGCTGCTGCTCGAGGGGCGCCGCCTGCGGGGCCTGTTTAACGGCAAGGCTATTATATACGATGCCGGCGGTCAGGTGGCAACCCACATTGTGGCGGAAAAACCTTTGGCTGTATATGAAGAAAAAAACCAGCTCAAGCGGCTGGTCAAGCTGGCCGTATTCCGGGTATTGGCCGAATATACGGGGAAAAGGCCTCCCTGGGGCATTCTCACGGGGATCCGTCCAACTAAGGTGGTACACCGGTTATTGGACGACGGGTGGCCGGCAGAGAGAATTCACCGGCACCTGGTAGAGGATTACGGACTTGCCCGGGAAAAGGCCGACCTCCTGATTGAGGTGACAGGCCGGCACCGGCGGTACCTGCCTGACGCTAAAACGGCCCGCCGGTTAATCAGTGTTTATGTCGGCATACCTTTTTGTCCGACCCGCTGCGCCTACTGTTCATTCCCTGCTTATCCCATGGAACGGTGGGGACACCTGACAGAAGATTTTTTGGCTGCCCTGCTGCGGGAGATAAAGGTACTGGGAGACAGGAGCGGCGAACTGGGGTTTAAGGTCCAGACGGTTTACATCGGCGGCGGTACGCCGACAAGTTTAAATGCAGACCAAATGGAGCGGCTGCTGGCGGCGGTCAGGAGGTCTTTCATCTCAGAATCAACGGTGGAATTTACACTGGAAGCCGGCCGGCCGGACACCATCACCGCCGAAAAGATGCAGCTGGCCAAACATTTTGGGGTTAACAGGATAAGTGTAAATCCCCAGTCTATGAACCCGGATACCCTGCGGGCCATTGGCCGCAGTCATGACCCGGAAGAGATTGTAACGGCGGTACAGGCGGCCAGGGCTGCCGGCTTGGATTTTATCAATATGGACATAATTGCCGGTTTACCGGGCGAAACCCCGGCCGAATTCGGTCACACACTAAACGTTGTTGCCGGTCTTAAACCGGAAAACCTGACTGTTCATACGCTGGCCGTTAAACGGGCATCATCAATCAAAGAAAACTTTGGGCAGTACCGGCTGCCGGAGGATAAGGAAGTGCGGGAAATGCTGGACCAGGCACAACAAACCGCTGTGGCAATGGATATGCACCCTTATTACCTGTACCGGCAGAAACAGATGGTGGGGCTGCTGGAGAACGTGGGTTACGCCCGGGAAGGGTACGACTGTATTTATAATGTGCAGATCATCGAGGAACGGCAGACGGTCCTGGCCCTGGGAGCGGGCGCCGGATCCAAGTTCGTCCGCCCGGATGGGTGGATCCTGGAGAGTTTATATAATCCCAAGGACCCGCAAAATTATATCGGACGCATTGACGGACTGATTGCCGGGAAGGTTGACAAGCTCTATACAATTCGCTAAAATTTAGTAGATGATATGTATAAAAGCGCTGATCGGGAGGAGTAACCGGTTTTTCCTTTCAGGGAGAAGATGCCATGACTGCAAGCATCTTTAATGTGAAATGCCGGCGAAGAACACCCGTGAGCTGTGGACTGAAATTACAGTAAGTTTTACCGGCCTGCCGCCGTTACCGGCAATTTGAGCGGAATAACTTGGTTATTCAAACAGGGTGGCACCGCGAGACCGGCCTCTCGTCCCTGATAATGCAGCAGCATTGTCCGGATGAGGGGATTTTTTGTTTGGGGGAAGCAAATATAATTGGGAAGATAGTAAGGAGGCTGAAACATGCTTACGGCGGGACCTAAAGGGACAAATGACATATTGCCCGGAGAGGTGGAGAAATGGCAGTATCTTGAGCGGATTATCAGGGACATCTGCCGGGAATACGGGTACAGCGAAATCCGCACACCGGTCTTTGAACATACGGAACTTTTCCTGCGTGGCGTCGGGGATACTACTGACGTGGTGGAAAAAGAGATGTATACCTTCGAAGACAAAGGGAAGCGCAGCATCTCCCTGCGGCCTGAAGGCACGGCATCTGCCGTGCGGGCTTTTGTTGAACATAAACTTTATGCCCAGCCTCAACCGGTAAAGGTATATTACACAGGGCCGATGTTCCGGTATGCCAATGTACAGGCCGGCCGGTACCGTCAGTTTCACCAGTTTGGGGTGGAGGTCTTTGGCAGCAATGACCCCGCGGTGGACGCCGAAGTTATCGCTATGGCCATGGATTTTTACAACCGGCTGGGCTTAAAGGACCTGGAGCTCCACATCAACAGTGTGGGCTGTCCGGCCTGCCGGGCGGTACACCGGGAGGAACTGCACAGTTATCTCCGGCCCCGGATGGATAAACTATGCAAACTTTGCCAGGGAAGGTTTGAGCGGAACCCGCTGCGGATTCTGGACTGCAAGGAAGAAGCCTGCCGGGAAGCCAGCCTGGGGGCGCCTACCACCACTACCTGCCTGTGCCCGGAGTGCGCCGGACATTTTGAAAAAGTAAAATCTTACCTGGACAGCATTGGCGTCAAATATATCGTCAATGACCGGCTGGTGCGCGGGCTGGACTACTATACCAACACCGCCTTTGAGATTATGGCCCCTGATATTGGCGCTCAAAGTTCCATCGGCGGCGGCGGGCGCTACAACGGCCTGATTGAACAGGTGGGCGGGCCGCCTACGCCGGGCATCGGATACGCCCTGGGGCTGGAGCGGGTGCTCGCCACCATGGAACGGCAGGGTGTGGAATTCCCCAAAGGGCTTAGTTTTGACGTGTTTATCGCCGCTTTGGGTGATGCCGCCAAAGGGCGCGCTTTTGCGATGTTGAACGATTTACGCCAGGCCGGCCTGGTGGCCGAGATGGATTACATGGGCCGCAGCCTGAAGGCGCAGATGAAGTACGCCGGAAAATTTGATACCGGCTATACTGTTATCATCGGTGACGAGGAGTTAAGCCGCGGCGTGGCCGTGCTTAGGGACATGGCTGCCGGCACACAGGAGGAAGTCGCGCTGGATAAACTGTGCGAAAAGATACTGACGAAGAAACAGGAGGAGAAGAAGTAATGGCTGAATCCATGCAGGGCTTGAAAAGGACCCACCAGTGCGGGCATCTGACCCCTGCCGAGGTGGGGCAGGAAGTAAATTTGATGGGTTGGGTAAACACCCGCAGGGACCACGGTGGATTGATTTTTATTGATCTCCGGGACCGTTCCGGGATTATCCAGCTGGTTATAAGCCCGGAGGTGTCCGGCGGAGCTTTTGAGAAGGCGGAAAAGGTACGCAGCGAGTATGTGCTGGCTGCCGTAGGCAAAGTACGCCGGCGGGATGAGGATAAAATCAACCCGAACCTGGCCACCGGCGCCATTGAAGTCTATATTGCTGACCTGCGCATTCTGAACCGGGCCAAAACACCTCCCTTTTACATTGAAGAAAATGTCGACGTGGATGAAAACATCCGGTTGAAGTACCGTTACCTGGACCTGCGCCGGCCTGACATGCAGCAGGCGATGATTTTAAGGCACAAGGTGGCCAAGGCGTCCCGGGACTTCCTGGACCGGGAAGGCTTCCTGGAAATCGAGACGCCGATGCTCACTAAAAGTTCGCCGGAAGGCGCCCGGGACTACCTGGTGCCGAGCCGGGTCAACCCCGGCAAGTTTTACGCCCTGCCCCAGTCCCCCCAAATTTTTAAACAGATTTTGATGGTGGCCGGGATGGAAAAGTATTTTCAGGTGGTCCGCTGTTTCCGGGACGAGGACCTGCGGGCCGACCGTCAGCCGGAATTCACCCAGATCGACCTGGAAATGTCCTTTGTTGAGGTTGACGATGTCTTAAACCTGATGGAAGAAATGATTGCCCATACCTTCAAAGAAGCGGCGGGCATCGAAATTGCCACGCCTTTCCCCCGGCTGACTTATCAAGAAGCCATGGCACGCTATGGTTCAGACAAACCGGACCTCCGCTTTGGCTTGGAGCTGGTTGATTTTACTGAGTTTGCGGCCCAAACGGAATTCAAAGTATTCGCCGGTGTCGCCGCCGGCGGCGGACAGGTCAAAGGTATCAATGCCAAGGGCTGCGCCCATTTCAGCCGGAAGGAAATCGACGACCTGACCCAGTTTGTGGCCATATACGGGGCCAAAGGCCTGGCCTACATCGTCGTCACCGAGGAAGGACTCAAGTCACCGATTCTGAAGTTTTTCAAGGACGAAGAGATTAAAGCTATGCTGGATAAGTTCGGGGCCGAACCGGGCGACCTGCTGTTCTTCGTGGCTGATACGCCGGCCGTGGTGGCCGCGGCGCTGGGCGCCCTGCGGGTAGAACTGGCCAAAAAGACCGGCCTGATTAATCCTGATGAGTTCAAATTTGCCTGGGTAGTGGAATTCCCGCTGCTGGAGTTTGATGAGGAAGAACGGCGCTGGGTGGCCATTCACCATCCCTTTACCGCCCCCATGGATGAAGACCTTGAACTCATGGAGAGCGAACCGGGCAGGGTCCGGGCCAAGGCCTATGACGTGGTGCTAAACGGCGTGGAACTGGGCGGCGGCAGTATCCGGATCCACCGCCGGGATATCCAAGACAAGATGTTTGACCTGTTGGGCCTGTCTCCGGAGGAGGCTTACGAAAAGTTCGGCTACCTGCTGGAGGCCTTTGAATACGGCGCCCCGCCCCATGGCGGCATCGCCTTTGGCCTGGACCGGATGGTCATGTTGATGGCGAAAAAGGAAAGCATCCGCGATGTCATAGCCTTCCCCAAGACCCAAAGCGCCACCGACCTGATGACCCAGGCGCCGTCCGATGTAACCCCGCGCCAGCTTAAGGAACTGCATATCAAACTAAATGTGGTGGCTAAGAAGTAAAAAAAGGGAGAATGGATATGGAACTGTGCAGTTTTTGGGTTATTAATCCTGCCGACGGTCAGGAGGGTAAACCCGAACCCGTAAAACTGGTTTTTTTTGAAAACGGGGATCTGAATATTATCAGCCTTTCCGAAGACCCCGAATACCGGGGAGCATATAAGCTGCCCGCCGGCAGCTATGCATATTCAGGAGCTACCATTACTGTGGCCGGAGAAAATTTGGGAAAAATAATGCCACTGGTTCGCGGAAATGTCGACGAAGGCGACTTTTACTCAGGGCTGCTGGCTTCAGGGCTGCTGAATGACCGGGAATGGGACCTCTTTTATGCTAATCCGGCGGCCTGGAAGTCCCTCAGGATTGTCGTCATAACTTTTGGTGATGACTAAGAAGAATCTGAAGTTCCGAACAGCCGCATAAAACCGGTTATATTACCGCATAATATAGATAACGACAGAAGACAACATTTATTGGCACTTGAAAACCCTTGTGTGCGTGTGCTATAGTAAACTTACAACAAAACAGTGTGAAAACACCCTACTATGCGCGTGTTCAGCCGTTATAGTATTGAGCCAACACCAATACTATGGGAGCCTGTCTCTGCTTGTGGCTTGTATGCCTTCCCCAATTGGCGAAGGAAACGTAAAGCAGGCAGGAGGGCACCCACCTGATGAGCTCAGGTTCAATCAAAGGCGGCCCACGGCACTGGTGGGGTATTTTATTTTAAGGTAAAAATATGCTAATATGGTTTTATTGTATACCGGTTACCCTCAGAACGAGTAATACAGAATGATATTTTTTCGTAAAATGGGAGGCAAATATATGGCACATATATTTTCCCGGACGGAATTGTTAATCGGAGCCGAAGGACTGGAGATACTGGCTAAAAGCAAAGTGGCGGTTTTGGGTATCGGCGGGGTGGGGTCATATTGTGTTGAGGCCCTGGCCCGCAGTGGTATTGGTGAATTGGTGCTGGTGGATTATGATGATGTATGTTTGACCAACATTAACCGGCAGTTGCATGCACTGCAATCAACAGTAGGACAACCAAAGGTTGAACTCATGCGGGAGCGGGTGCTGGCCATCAATCCGGCTGCCAAGGTTACTGCTGTCAGGGAGTTCTACACTCCGGAAAAAGGCGAGGAAATGATAACCGATGATTTGGATTATATTGCCGATGCCATCGACAATGTTACCGGTAAAATTGACCTGACAAAAAGGGCGCTGGCCAAAGGGATCCCCATTATATCCGCTATGGGCGCCGGGAACAAACTTGATCCGGCGGCTTTTGAAGTAGCGGATATCAGTGAAACATCCGTCTGCCCGCTGGCCAAGGTGATGCGCAAAGAACTGAAAAAAGCCGGCATTCCCAAAGGTTTAAAGGTGGTATATTCGAAAGAACCCCCCATTAATCCGAGGGTAATACCCGGTATGTGCCAGGACGACTGTGTCTGCACCAACCCTGACGCTATCTCCAATTGTGCTTTGCGCCGGCAGATTCCAGGCAGTATTTCCTTTGTCACACCGGTAGTGGGGTTGATTATGGCCGGCGTAGTGGTCAGGGATTTGCTAAAAGAAATTCTTTAAAAAATTTTAAAAATACGGCACAAAATTCTCTCCGCCAACGTCATTATTTATGTAATCAAAAAATATGGGGGGAGAGTGTAACGTGGTTAAAAGGATTGTTGCCATCATAATGATTTTCGCTGCCACCAGTGTTGCCTGGCTGGCTTTGGGTGGGCTGACCCGGGAGAGGACCAACTCGTCTGACCTCGAACTCAGGGGAAAGGTTTCGGAACTGTGGGGCGCCGAGATGCAGCAGCTGGCGCCGCGTATTTATTATGAAAAGGTGGAGCCGGCTGCGCAAAAGGGGAATAGCCCTACAGTCACCAGGATTGATGTGCTGCCCGAAGCTACCGACCTGCAGGTGGATTTAAAGCTGGACCAGCGGAAAAAAGGCCTGCTCTGGTATAGCACTTATGGTATCATTTTTGATGGTACATATACAGTCAAAAACAATAGCAGTAAACTGCTTAATTACAGGGTGGCCTTTGATTTTCCGTCACCAAGCGCCATTTATGACAATTTCCACTTCACGGTGGATGGCAGGGAAGTGGGGCAAACGGATCCTAATGGCGGAAACGTAAACGCCGTAGTTCCGGTTGGACCGGGTCAGGTGAAAAAGTTCCGCATCGCTTATGCATCCAGGGGCATGGACCGGTGGTTCTATTCTTTTGGGGATAAGGTCAGTCAGGTAAAGAATTTCCGCCTGGTGATGACCACAGATTTTGACCAAATCGATTTTCCGGCCCAGACTATTTCACCCGCTAATAAAGAACAGTCAGGCGATGGGTGGAAGCTGACCTGGCAGAGCCAGAACCTGATTTCAGGCTTCCGGATCGGTATGGAAATGCCCAAGAAAATCAACCCCGGCCCGTTGGCCAGTCAAATCAGCTACTTTGCCCCGGTCTCACTGCTGTTCTTTTTCTTTATTATTTTTGTGTTAAGCCTGATAAAAAAAATCAACCTGCACCCCATGAATTACTTCTTCCTGGCCGGCGCCTTCTTCTCTTTTCACCTTTTATTTTCGTACCTGGTAGACCATATTGACATCAACCTGGCTTTTGTTATTTCATCGCTGACTTCAGTAGCCCTCGTGGTTTCTTATCTGCGCCTGGTGGTGGGAACGCGGTTTGCCTTTGTGGAAGCCGGGCTGGCCCAGTTAATTTACCTGGTGTTGTTCTCCTATGCCCACTTCTTCAAAGGTTTTACGGGACTCACCGTCACCGTCGGCTCTATCGTCACCCTGGCGGTGTTGATGCAGATAACCGGACGCATCAATTGGGAAGAGCATTTTAAGATATGACCATATCCGCCCGGTTTTAACCGGGCAGGACTCTTTTTAAACATTTTGGCGGTATAAAATTGACAAACCCTGGGTTAAAACATTATAATTAAATTGCCTAATACCCTAGGAGGGTAAAGAGGAGGGAATTCAGTGGCACCGGATGTTAATGAACTGACCAGGGATAACCTGTGCAAGCGGCTGAAGCGGGTCGAAGGCCAGGTCAAAGGAATCCGCCGGATGGTCGAGGAGGGCAAAAACTGCCAGGACATTCTGACCCAGGTTGCGGCGGCAAGGGCGGCGCTCAAAATGGTGGGTCAGGTGGTCTTAAAACACCGGGCGGCCCAGTGCTTTGAAAAGACAACGGCGGCAGCCAGCGATCAGGAAAAGATTGACGAACTGGAAAAGCTGATTACTGTTATTACCCGTTTCTCGGAATAAAATTACCGAAAGGAGTGCTCGCCCATGGCAAGCGACAAAGTTCTGACTTTAAGCAATGAGAATTTTAAACAGGAAGTATTGGAGGCCGGTGTCCCTGTATTAGTGGATTTCTGGGCGCCGTGGTGCTCACCCTGCCGGATGATCGCCCCCGTGGTGGATGAAATCGCAGGCGAGTATGATGGAAAAGCCAAGGTAGGCAAGGTGAATGTTGACGACAACCGCCAGGTGGCCGTAGAATACGGAGTAATGAGCATCCCTACGCTGATTGTGTTCAAAGACGGGAAAGCCGTGGACCGGGTAGTCGGTTTTAAATCCAAAGGCGACTTGAAGGCCCTGCTGGACAAACATATGTAATTTTTTTAAAACATAAACCACAGATTAACATTCTGTGGTTTTTTATTTTCATAACAAAAAATGGACCAAACTAATGTTCTGTGGTAAAATATAGCCAAAACCTTCAATAAAGGAGAAATATTTATGGACCTGTTTGAGGCTAACAGGCAGCAGCAGTTGAAAAAGGAAGCACCCCTGGCGGTGCGCATGCGGCCGCGGACCATGGATGAATTTGCGGGCCAACAGCATATCGTGGGACCGGGTAAACTGCTGCGCCGGGCCATTGAGGCTGACCAGCTGTCCTCGGTGATTTTTTACGGACCGCCGGGGTCAGGCAAAACTACGCTGGCCAGAGTAATAGCCAATACCACGCGGGCGTTTTTTGAGCAGATAAATGCGGTTACTTCAGGGGTGGCGGATATCCGCAATGTGATCAGCAGCGCCCGGGACCGGCTGGGCATGTACGGTCAGAAAACCATCCTGTTTATAGATGAAATCCACCGGTTTAACAAGTCCCAGCAGGATGCCCTGCTGCCGGCAGTGGAAGACGGGACTATCATACTTATCGGCGCTACCACGGAGAACCCTTATTTCGAAGTTAATGCGCCGCTGTTATCCCGCTCCCGTATATTCCGTTTTGAGACATTGGCAGACGAGGATGTACGGCACCTTGTCCTGTCAGCTCTCGGGGATGATGAGCGGGGCCTGGGCGGATACAGGGTGGAACTGCTCGATGATGCACTGGCGCACATCGTCAATGTTGCCAACGGTGACGCCCGGACGGCGCTGAACGCTATTGAACTGGCAGTTGTTACAACGCCCCCTGATGATACGGGTGTCAGGGTGATTTCCCGGGAAGTAGCCGAAGAGTCCATCCAGAAGCGGGTAGTGCGGTACGATAAAGCCGGGGACAATCATTATGACGTAATTTCCGCTTTTATTAAGAGCCTGCGCGGTTCCGACCCGGACGCGGCCCTGCATTGGCTGGCCCGGATGATTTATGCAGGCGAGGACCCGCGGTTTATTGCCCGCCGGTTGGTGGTCCATGCGGCCGAGGACGTCGGCATGGCTGAACCCCAGGCACTGGTGGTGGCCATGGCCGCGGCCCACGCACTGGAGTTTATCGGCATGCCGGAAGCCCGCCTGCCTTTGGCGGAGGCCACGGTTTACATTGCCACAGCGCCAAAAAGCAATGCCATCATCAAGGGCATTGACGGCGCCCTGGCGGATATAGAGAACAAGACCCTGGGGCCGGTGCCCGTGCACCTGCGGGACGCCCACTACAAAGGCGCAGCAAAGCTGGGCCACGGTAAAGACTATAAATACCCGCACCATTTTTCCGGCAATTATGTTGAGCAGCAGTACCTGCCGGAGGAGCTTAAGGGTGCGAAATACTATAAACCTACGGAAAACGGACATGAAAAATCAGTCAAGGAACGCCTCGACCGGTTAAAAAGAAATAAATAAAAATATCACCGGCGCGGAAAACTATTCCGGTAAGGAATAGGAGGCGCCGATATGAATAAAACGTGGCAGAAGAAGTTGATTGTATACTCGCTGGGGCTGGCCCTTGGTTACGAGGCGTCCAAGCTTTTAGGCAGAAGAATTGTCCGGGATGTCGGTACCGACGCTATTAAAACAATAATGACGGACCTCTATGACCAAAATTTATGGGAGTTTGTCTCTGCCGCCACCAGGTTTACACCCCAGATAATCGTGGAAACCAACCTCCGTTCCCAGGAGGGTAAAGTGATCGAGCGGCCGCTGGGCCCGCCCAAAAAATTTCCCAGCCTGGACCAGCTGATGTTCGGCATTGGGCAGTTCCACGTGATGCCCACACCGCTTGAAGAAACGGTAGATACCAAAGTAGTTATCGGCAAGGCCTGTAAAAGGCCTTTGGTCATTGACCTGCCCATCATGATTTCCGCCATGGCCTACGGTGAAGCCATCTCGGAAAAAGCCAAGGTAGCCCTGGCCAAAGGATCCGCTATGGCAGGGACGGCAACCAATACCGGGGAAGGGCCGTTTCTGCCCAGTGAAAGAAAAGCCGCCAATAAGCTGATCCTCCAATATAACAGGGGGAGCTGGAACAAAACAGAAGATATTATCAGCCAGGCCGACGCCATCGAAATCCAGTTCGGACAGGGGGCTATCGGCGGTGTCGGCCACAGACTGTCGGCAAAAAAAATTGACAGTAAACTGCGTAAAGGCTTCGGCTTGGCCCCGGGGCAGGATGCCGTGGCTCATTCTCGGCAGCCGGAGGTTAACCACCCGTCAGAACTTCCGAAACTTATTCGTAAACTTAAAGAGATAGCCGGCGATATACCGGTAGGGGTTAAACTGGGCGCCGGCAAGTATTTGGAAAAGGACCTTGAATGGGCCGTGGACGGGGGCGCCGATTTTATTGCGATTGAAGGCGGTGACGGGGCGACGAGGGGGTCAGCGCCCATATTACAGGATGACTTCGGGGTGCCTACGGTTTTTGCTATTGCCAGGGCCGGGGAGTTTTTCCGCAAGCACAGACTGCGCGACCGGGTTTCCCTGATCTCTGTAGGCAAAATACGGACTCCGGGTGATGTGCTCAAAGCTTTGGCACTAGGTGCGGATGCTGTATATATGGGGGCGATTGCCCTGTTTGCCATGTCCCATACCCAGGTCCTGAAAGCCCTGCCCTTTGAACCACCCACGCAAATTGTCTGGTACGACGGTAAATACGCGGACCGGTTTAATGTGGCAGAGGGGGGTAAAAGCCTATATAAGTTTCTTAAGTCCTGTAAAGAGGAAATAATCGAAGGGGTAAGGGCATTAGGCAAAACGTCAGTTGGCCAGGTCGACAAGGAGGACCTGTTTGCCCTGGACGAACTTATCGCCAAAGGGGTAGGTGTCCCCATGGCTTATGAACCATATATACCGGGAAAACAAATAACATACTAAATTGCTGGGAATTAGTTTGACATTAAACAGGCGTTATGCTAAGATAATCCTTAGATAAATACCAAGTAGATTACTAGGGATTGACGGGAGGGAAGCCGCATTGAAGGTATCAACCAAGGGCCATTACGGGGTGCAGGCTATGTTTGACCTGGCCCAGCACTATGGTGAAGGTCCTATTTCGCTAAAAAGCATTGCTGAACGTCAGGACTTATCTGAACATTACCTGGAGCAACTGATTGCGGGGCTGCGTAAAGCCGGCCTGGTGAAAAGTGTCCGGGGCGCCCAGGGTGGATATGTGCTGTCGAGGGAACCCGAAGAAATCAAGGTTGGGGATATAGTCCGGGTCCTGGAGGGACCTATCGCCCCGGTGGAATGTGTGACCGAAAACGGCCCGGAAAACTGTATGAAAGCTGAATACTGCGTGACCCGCAATGTTTGGGAAAAAGTTCGCCTCAGTATCGAAGAAGTGCTGGATTCCATTACCCTTGCGGATATGTGCAAAGACGCCGAAAAGGCCAAGATGGCCAACAACTATTTCATGTACTATATCTAAATAAGGAGATGACCTCAAATGCACAAAATATATCTGGATCACAGCGCTACCACCAGAGTTGATGATGATATCGCCCAGGCGATGTTAACCTATATGACCGATCACTACGGCAACCCGTCCAGTGTCCACTCATTTGGCCGGGAGGCCAAGAAGGCCTTGGAAGCGGCCCGGGAGAAGGTGGCCCAGGCCATTGGCGCCCAGCCCGGCGAGATTATTTTTACCAGCGGCGGCACTGAGGCCGATAACATGGCCATCCGCGGCGCAGCCATCGCCGGTAAAAAACGCGGGAATCATATCATTACTTCTCAGATTGAACACCATGCGGTGATAGATACCTGTAAGGCTCTGGAACGGGAAGGCTTTGCCGTTACATACCTTCCCGTTGACGAATACGGTATGGTTAACCCGGAGGATGTCCGCCAGGCTGTCACTGATCAAACCATACTGATTACGATTATGCATGCCAATAACGAAGTGGGCACCATTCAGCCGGTTAAAGAGATTGGCGCCATTGCCAGGGAAAAGGGGATTCCTTTTCACAGTGACACCGTCCAGTCCATCGGCAAAATTCCCGTGAATGTCGATGACCTGAATTTAGACATGCTGTCCATTTCGGCCCACAAATTTTACGGTCCCAAGGGCGTCGGCGCCCTGTACATGCGCCGGGGGACCAAGAATATGCCCATCGCCTTTGGCGGCGCCCAGGAGCGGAAACGCCGCCCCGGCACCGAGAATATGCCGGGTATTGTCGGTTTCGGCATGGCCATTGAGAAAGCTGTGACTGACCTGGAAAAGCAGGCTGAATACCAGACCGGGCTGCGGGATAAGTTGATTGAAGGCATTATGAGCCGGGTCGACCATATTAAACTTAACGGTCATCCTACCCTGCGCCTGCCGAACAACGTGAATTTCAGCTTCCGTTTTATAGAGGGCGAATCTTTGCTGCTGAGCCTGGACATGAAAGGTGTCGCCGCTTCCAGCGGTTCAGCCTGTACTTCCGGGTCCCTTGACCCTTCCCATGTGCTGCTGGCTATGGGGCTCACCCATGAGATAGCGCACGGTTCTTTGCGCATGACGCTGGGCAAGGATAATACCGAAGAAGAGATTGATTACATTCTCGAAACCTTACCTGAAATTGTAGAGAGATTACGGGCCATGTCCCCGCTTTACCAGCGGGTGGGCGAGCCCGGAAACCCACCAAAGAAGGAGTGCTGCACAAATGTATAGCGAAAAGGTAATGGACCACTTCACCAACCCCAGAAATGTAGGGGAAATAGAAAATGCCGACGGTGTGGGCGAAGTGGGTAACCCCACCTGTGGGGACATCATGCGGATTTCCATCGTGGTCGAGGATAACGTCATCAAGGATGTTAAGTTCAAGACCTTCGGCTGCGGGGCGGCCATCGCCACCAGCAGCATGGTGACCGAAATGGTCAAAGGTAAAACTATCGATGAGGCCCTGGAGATTACCAACAAACAGGTTGCCGAAGAGCTGGGCGGCCTGCCGCCGGCCAAGATGCACTGTTCCAACCTGGCCGCCGACGCCCTGCACAAGGCCATCGAAGATTATAAAAATAAGCAGGGGAAGTAGTGATACAGTGCCTGAAAAAAATAAGGTTGTCGTAGCTATGAGCGGCGGAGTGGACAGTTCCCTCACGGCCGCTCTTTTACAACAGAAGGGTTATGAGGTCATAGGCGTAACTATGCAGATCTGGCCTGCGGAGCGGGAAGAGGATGAACATTCCGCGGGCGGGTGCTGTTCCCTGTCTGCGGTGGATGATGCCCGGCGGGTGGCGGATAAACTGGGTATTCCGTATTACGTGATGAATTTCCGGGACTATTTTGAGCACAAAGTCATCAACAACTTTGTGGACGAGTACCTGGCCGGCCGTACCCCCAACCCCTGTATTGCCTGTAATAAATACGTGAAGTTTGAGGCCCTGCTGCAAAAGGCCATGGCCCTGGGGGCAGAATATATCGCTACCGGCCACTATACCCGGCTGGGCTATGATGAAGGACGGCAGCGGTATGTGATGCGTAAATCGGTGGACCTGTCCAAGGATCAGACCTACGCTCTTTACAACATGACCCAGCACCACATCAGGCACACACTGATGCCGCTGGGGGATTTCCACAAGACCGAAACCCGTCGGCTGGCGGCTGAACTGGGCCTGACGGTGGCCGACAAACCGGACAGCCAGGAAATCTGCTTTGTGACAGATAATAACTACCGTGGGTTCCTGCAGGAAAAGGCCGGGGAAAAAATCAAACCCGGTCCATTCCTGGATACTAAGGGGAATGTGCTGGGGCAGCATGAAGGTATTCCCTTTTATACCGTCGGGCAGCGGAAAGGGCTGGGTATTACTTTCGGCGAGCCCATGTATGTGGTCGCTATCGATGCGGCCAGGAATGCGGTAATCCTGGGCCGGCATGAAGAGGTTTTCAG
Organism: Bacillota bacterium; assembly: GCA_049324975.1. Lineage (GTDB taxonomy): Bacteria > Bacillota > Thermincolia > Thermincolales > CAZWUW01 > JBMOPI01. The sequence goes on along the minus strand of JBMOPI010000309.1, from coordinate 862 downwards.
CTCGGAGTTGATTTCTGTGGAGAACAACCTGATTATGCTTGAGAAACTCACCGGACCGATGGAGATTGAAGCTAAGATCAGATACAGCGCCAAACCTGCCCGGGCTGTGATCTCACCTCTGCCGGAGGACAAGATTCACGTGAAGTTCAACGAAGCACAAAGGGCCATTACCCCCGGCCAGGCCGTGGTATTTTATGACGGTGATTATGTGGTCGGCGGCGGGACAATTGAAAAGCGGTTGTAGATTAAAAAGTGGTTGGGAGTCTATTTGGCTCCAACCACTTTTTGTATTTGATTCTTATAACCGTGAACGGAAAAGGATTCAACAGTGTCTTGTTTTATAGACAGATTATAAGAAAAATGTCGAAGAGTGTCTAAATAAAAGCAGAAATTGTCGAAACTTACATATTGTCATTATAAAGGTATTTTATTACAATAAAACCAACAAATACTTGTTAAAATAGAATATCTCCCGATAAAGACAAACCCGTTCGAAAGGCGGGGGCGCAAAGCCACGGGTCTAAGGACAGGATTATCTCTGTTACGACAGCCGGGCTGCCGAAGGTTAAAACTAACTGTTAACCTGCCTTTATCTATGGCAGGTTTTATTTTTGACCAATTTAAAGGAGGGATTTTTACTATGAAAAAGCTGTTTTTATTTATTATCCTATTACTTCTTACTTTAGGTTTCACTAATAATGCTTCAGCAATTTATGTAGTGCCTGGAGACCAATCAGTGACAACAGATGATATTTCTACTGCAGAAAAAGCTATAGCAGGGCTGCAATGGGATGTTTCCCGGGCAGTTTATGACAACAAGGTAAAATTGTATTTACCTAAGTTTGACGGTTACAGTTGGACG
>JBMOPI010000308.1:0-18792 GCA_049324975.1 Bacillota bacterium | reverse complement strand
GGTTTTTCAAGCGTTTTGCACTGCCCATGGTAATTATTTTGACCCTTGGCCTGATTCTGTCAGGCTGCGGCAGCAAGGGCGAGGAGCCCAAAACGGAAGATAAAAGCGCCGCCACTTCCGGGGATACCATTAAAGTAGGTATCCTGCACTCTTTAAGCGGCACTATGGCTATCAGTGAAGTATCCGTAAGGGATGCCACCCTGATGGCAATCGAGGAAATTAACGCCGCCGGCGGCATACTGGGCAAGCAGATTGAGCCGGTAATTGAAGACGGCGCTTCCGACTGGCCGACTTTCGCTGAAAAGGCCAAGAAACTTCTCCAGCAGGATAAGGTAGCCACTATTTTCGGCGGTTGGACTTCCGCCAGCCGGAAGGCCATGCTCCCCGTAGTGGAAGAGAACAACGGCCTGCTGTGGTATCCTGTGCAGTATGAAGGACTGGAATCATCCAAGAACATTTTCTATACCGGCGCTGAGCCTACTCAGCAGATCGTGCCTGCAGTTTCCTGGCTGCTCAAGAATAAGGGCAAGGATTTCTATCTCTTAGGTTCCGACTATGTTTTCCCGCGTACCGCCAACATGATTATCAAGGCCCAGCTGAAGGCCGAAGGCGGTAACCTGGTGGGCGAGGAGTATACTCCGCTCGGCCATACTGACTATAGCACGATTATCAACAAGATTAAGGCCGCCAAGCCAAAGGTCATCTTCAATACCCTAAACGGCGACAGCAACGTGGCCTTCTTCAAGCAGCTGCGTGACGCCGGCATTACCGCCAAGGATATCGTAGTCATGTCCGTAAGCGCCGCTGAGGAAGAAATCCGCGGTATCGGCGCAGATAATATGGCCGGCCACCTGGCTGTATGGAATTACTTCCAGACCACCGACACTCCTGAGAATAAGACCTTTGTTGAGAAATACAAGGCTAAGTATGGAAAAGACCGGGTAACCGACGATCCCATCGAAGCCGGTTACTTCGGGGTTTACCTGTGGGCCGAGGCTGTTAAGAAGGCCGGCTCCACTGACGTTGACAAGGTCCGGGAAGCTGCCAAGAGCGGCATCGAGTACAAAGCTCCGGAAGGCTTGGTCAAGATCGAACCGGAAAACCAGCATACCTGGAAAACGGTCCGTATCGGCGAAGTCCAGCCTGACGGTCAGTTTAAGGAACTGTGGAATTCCGGCCAGCCGGTTAAACCGGATCCGTATCTGAAGGGTTACGACTGGGCCAAGGACCTGAAAACGGGTAAATAAGTAAGTTATTCTGTTGGCCGCCTCAGCCCCTGGCCAGGGGTGGCCTTATTATTAAGTATCCGATATTCGCTACCCGGTAGGAAAGGAGGGATATGGGCATTGGATACGCTGCTTTTACAGATTTTTAACGGTTTAAGCGTGAGTTCCATTCTACTGCTCATTGCCCTGGGCCTGGCTATTACCTTTGGCCTGATGAATGTCATCAACATGGCCCACGGCGAACTGATCATGATCGGCGCCTACGTCGCTTATGTCACCCAGCTGATTTTTGCCAGATACTTGGATAAAAGCTTGTTCGGATTATACTTTATTTTTGCCATTCCCTTGGCTTTTCTGGTCTCCGGCCTGGTCGGCCTGCTGCTGGAAAATATCCTGATCCGCTTCCTGTACGGCCGTCCTCTGGACAGCCTGCTGGCCACCTGGGGGGTTAGTATGATTCTGCAGCAGCTGGCCCGTACTATTTTCGGCGCACCAAACGTGGATGTGGTCGCCCCGGCCTGGCTGAACGGCGGCCTGCAGGTAACGGCGGGGCTTCAGCTCCCTTATAAAAGGCTGTTTATCATCGGCCTGGTAATCCTGTGCATTATCGGTATGTACCTTTTCTTTTACCGCTCCGCTGGCGGCCGGAGGATCCGGGCAGTGATGCAGAACCGGGAAATGGCCGCCTGCCTGGGGATTCCCACCCGTAAGGTGGATGCCTATACTTTTGCCCTGGGGTCCGGGCTGGCCGGGATTGCCGGCTGCACACTGACTCTCCTTGGATCAATAGGTCCTTCCATAGGCACTTATTATATTGTTGACGCCTTTATGGTAGTGGTGCTAGGCGGTGTGGGCAAGCTTATCGGCACCGTGGCCGGGGCCCTGTCCATCGGCACCCTGAATACGGCCCTGGAATTCAGCACCACGGCGTCTATCGGCAAAGTGCTGGTTTTTGCCCTGGTTATCGCCTTTCTTCAGTGGAAGCCGGCCGGATTGTTTTCCATCCGTACCAGGGCGCTGGATTAGAATATTTGACGCCGGATTAACGGCGCCCTCATCATGGAGGTGAATTATGTGGCGCTATTTAACGATAGTATAAAGTCCAAAGAGAAATGGTTTTTTGTCCTGGCCGCGGTGCTGCTGCTGGTTGTGGCGCCATTGTTGTTTTCCGAGTTCAGGCTTAACCTGCTAGGGAAATTCCTGGCCTACGCTATTCTGGCCCTTGGCATTGACCTCATCTGGGGTTATACCGGTATATTAAGCCTCGGTCATGGTGTCTTCTTCGGGCTCGGCGCTTATAGTATGGCCATGTACCTTAAACTTGAGGCGGCGGCCGGGGAACTGCCGGACTTTATGGCCTGGAGCGGCCTGATGGAACTGCCGTGGTTCTGGCAGCCCTTTAAACACGCCTGGTTTGCCCTCGGCATGGCCATCATTCTGCCTATGGCGCTGGCGGCCCTACTGGGTTTTCTGACCTTCCGCAACCGCATCCGGGGCGTGTATTTTTCCATCCTGTCCCAGGCCCTGGCCATTATCTTTGTGACCCTTTTCATCGGCCAGCAGCCCTATACCGGCGGGACCAACGGGCTGACCAACTATAAAAGCGTTTTTGGCTACTCTCTGGCCAGCCCCACTACCCAGACGACCCTCTATATTATCACCGCCATAACCTTGGGTTTAGTATATCTTTTCTGCCGCTGGCTTACCGGTTCCAGGTTCGGCCGGGTACTGATGGCTGTCCGGGACGGTGAAAACCGGCTGCGTTTTACGGGTTACGACCCCACGGTATACAAGGTTTTCGTTTACGCCCTTTCCGCCGGCCTGGCGGGACTGGCCGGAATCCTTTTCGTGCTGCAGGTGGGGATTATTTCCCCGGCGGCAATGGGGATTGTGCCTTCTATCGAAATGGCCATCTGGGTAGCCGTAGGTGGCCGGGGCACACTGGTCGGCGCAGTGATTGGCGCAATTCTGGTCAATGCGGCCAAAAGCTCCTTCAGTGAATCTTTCCCTGACGCCTGGTTGTATTTCATCGGCGCTCTGTTTGTGGGCGTGGTGCTGTTATTCCCGGACGGTATTATCGGCGTGATTAAAAAAATATCCGTCAAGCTGTGGTCCGGCAAACTTCAGGCCGGGATACCCGAAAAGGAGGGTTTGTGTTATGGCAGGTACGATCCTGTACATGGAAAACATCACCGTTGATTTTGACGGTTTTAAAGCCATTGACGGGTTGAATTCATACCTGGAATACGGCGAACTGCGTTTTCTGATCGGGCCCAATGGCGCAGGCAAAACCACCCTGCTGGATGTTATCTGCGGCAAGACCAAGCCTGCTACGGGACGGGTGGTGTTCAAGGATGACAAGGATATCACCAGGACGCCCGAGTTCAAAATCGTCCGGATGGGCATCAGCCGTAAGTTCCAGACACCTTCGGTATTCAACCACCTGACGGTATTCGAGAACCTCGAACTGGCCATACAAAAAAACCGCCGTATCTTTTCCGCGCTGTTTCATCCTCTGTCCGGCGGGCAAAAAGACATTATCCGGACCAATTTGGAAAATATCGGCCTGGGCGATAAGGCACAGGTCAAGGCAGGGGCCCTGGCCCACGGTGAGAAGCAGTGGCTGGAGATCGGCATGCAGCTGGTCCAGGAACCGGAACTGCTACTGCTGGACGAACCGGTGGCCGGGATGACCAAAAAAGAAACGGAAAAGACGGGGGAACTCCTCAGGGCTATCGCCAAGGACCGGTCGGTGCTGGTAGTGGAGCATGATATGGAGTTTGTCCGCAATTTTGCCCAAAAGGTAACGGTGATGCACGAGGGCAAAATCCTCTGTGAGGGACCGGTGGACCAGGTCCAGCGCGATCCGCGGGTTGTGGAAGTTTACTTGGGACGGGGGCGGGATGATGTTAAACATTGAACAGCTTAGTGTTTACTATGATGAAAGTATTATTCTGCGCAGCGTCAGTATGGATGTCCTGCCGGGGCAGGTGGTCTGCCTGATGGGCCGGAACGGGGTAGGCAAATCGACGCTGCTGAAGACCGTGATGGGTCTCCTGCGCCCGAGGGAGGGAAAGATAAGTTTTGACGGCGCCGATATAACCAGGCAGACCCCTGATAAAAGGGCGAAGGGCGGGATCGGCTACGTACCCCAGGGCCGGGAAATCTTCCCCCAGCTTACGGTACAGGAGAACCTGCTGCTGGGGTTGGAGGCCAGCAGGGATAAAAACCGGACTATTCCGGAGAGTGTTTTTGAGATGTTTCCGGTGTTAAAGACCATGCTCCACAGGAGAGGCGGGGATTTAAGCGGCGGCCAGCAGCAGCAGCTCGCTATTGCCCGGGCGCTGATATCCCGCCCCAGGCTGCTGATCCTGGACGAACCCACCGAAGGGATCCAGCCTTCCATCATCCTGGATATCGCCAATGCCATCAGGGCAATCAGGGGCCGGGGAGAGGTTTCCATCCTGCTGGTGGAACAGTACCTGGAATTTGTACTGGACCTGGCTGATTATTACTATGTGATGGAAAAGGGATCAATTGTGACTGAAGGGTTAACCTCGGAAATGGATGAGACAGTAGTCAGAGAACACCTGACTGTTTAAAGGTTACGTAATTATTTATCTGAAAAGGGGTGACAGGGATGCGTTTGACTCCCCGTGAGCAGGAAAAACTCATTGTTTACCTGGCTGCCCAGCTGGCCAAAGAACGGCAGGGGCGGGGCCTGAAACTTAACTACCCGGAGGCGGTGGCGCTTATTTCCTCGGCTATCCAGGAAGGGGCCCGGGACGGCCGGACGGTGGCCGAACTGATGCAGTACGGCGCCCAGATCCTGACCAGGGAAGACGTCATGGAGGGTGTTAGCGAAATGATCCATGAAATCCAGGTGGAAGCCACTTTTCCCGACGGTACCAAGCTTGTTACCGTACATAATCCGATAAGGTAGGTGATGACCTTGAAACCGGGTGAATATATTTTAGGTTCAGGTGAAATAGAGGCCAACAAGGGCCGGCAAACCAGGGAAATAACTGTTGCTAACACCGGCGACCGGCCGGTGCAGGTGGGTTCCCATTTTCATTTTTTTGAGGTAAACAAGGCTTTGGATTTTGACCGGGCCATGGCCTTCGGCATGCGCCTGAACATTCCGGCCGGCACGGCGGTGCGGTTCGAGCCGGGGGAAGAAAAAGATATAACGCTGGTGGAGCTGGGCGGCAAAAAAACTGTTTTTGGCCTAAACGGCCTTACTGACGGTTCGCTCAGGTCCAAAGCTCAGTTTGAAAAGGCTCTGAACAGAGCCGCAGACGCCGGATTTGAAGGGGTGAAGAAACTATGAGTTTGCAAATTACGCGCCGGGAGTATGCCGACATGTTCGGCCCCACGGTTGGGGACAAGGTACGCCTGGCCGATACGGATATAATCATCGAAGTGGAAAAAGACTACACCGTTTACGGTGACGAGTGCAAATTCGGCGGCGGCAAGGTCCTCCGGGACGGGATGGGGCAGGCCCCTAACACCACCAGGGAAGAGGGGGCGCTGGATGTGGTTATCACCAATGCCCTGATCCTGGACCATTGGGGGATTGTCAAAGCTGATATCGGTATCCGGGACGGCCGGATTGCCGGCATCGGCAAGGCTGGCAATCCTAACCTGATGGACGGGGTAGACAGTAATATGGTTGTGGGCGCGGCCACTGAAGTCATTGCCGGGGAAGGGATGATCGTTACCCCGGGCGGGGTGGATACCCATATCCACTTTATCTGCCCCCAACAGGTGGAAACCGCAATTGCATCCGGTATCACCACCATGATCGGCGGCGGTACCGGGCCGGCCACCGGCACCAATGCCACTACCTGCACGCCCGGGGAATGGAACATCCACAAGATGCTGGAGGCAGCCGAGGAATTCCCGGTCAACCTGGGTTTCATGGGCAAGGGCAATGCTTCCTTTAAACGGCCCCTGGTGGAACAGGTTATGGCCGGCGCCATGGGACTGAAACTCCATGAGGACTGGGGGACCACCCCGGCAGCTATTGACACCTGCCTGAAGGTGGCTGACGATTACGACGTCCAGGTGGCTATCCACACCGATACTCTTAATGAGGCCGGCTTTGTGGAAGGCACCATCGCCGCCATCAACGGCCGCACTATCCACACCTATCACACGGAAGGGGCCGGCGGCGGCCATGCGCCGGACATTATCAAAATCGCCGGTGAGCCAAATGTACTGCCGTCTTCCACCAACCCTACCAGGCCTTATACCGTAAACACCATCGATGAGCACCTGGATATGCTGATGGTCTGTCACCACCTGGACAGCAGGGTGCCGGAAGACGTGGCCTTCGCCGATTCCCGCATCCGGGCGGAGACTATCGCCGCTGAAGACATCCTCCACGACCTGGGTGTTTTCAGCATGGTCAGCTCTGATTCCCAGGCTATGGGCCGGGTGGGGGAGGTTATCATCCGCACCTGGCAGACGGCGGACAAGATGAAAAAACAGCGCGGCCGGTTGCCGGAAGAGAAGGGTAGCAACGACAATTTCCGGGCCAAACGGTATATCGCCAAGTACACCATTAACCCGGCCATTACCCACGGGATCAGCAAATATGTAGGGTCCCTGGAGGCAGGCAAAATTGCCGACATCGTCCTGTGGCAGCCGAAGTTTTTTGGCGTTAAACCGGAGGTGGTGTTAAAAGGCGGCATGATTGCCTACAGCCAGATGGGGGATGCCAATGCCTCCATCCCCACACCGCAGCCGGTCATCGCCCGGCCCATGTTCGGGGCAGTTGGGAAGGCGAAATATAAAACGTGCCTGACCTTTGTGTCCCAATTCGCCTTTGTCCACGGCATCAAGCCGCGGCTCGGGCTGGCTAAGGAAGTAGTGCCGGTTCAGAACTGCCGGAGTATTTCCAAAAAGCAGATGATACATAACCACATCACTCCGGAAATCCTGGTGGACCCGGAAACCTACGAAGTAAGGATTAACGGCGAACTGCTGACCTGTGAGCCGGCTAAAGAACTGACCTTAGCTCAGAGATATTTTCTATTTTAACCAGTACAATATCATGCTGCTGGGAGGGCGTATGGTACAAAATCCGAATGACATTGCGGAGTGAGTTAGTCCTGCTTCATGAAGCGAGAAGAAAAAGAGTCTGGCCCGTTCCCGCATTCTAACTGTAAATACGGAACAGACCTTTTTCTTCGAGCGAAATATTAGCAGGACTAGGAAACGGAGCACCAGTCATGAGGATTTTGTACCATACCCCCATCGTAAGAGGAGGGTAATAGCCATGATTTTCCGCGAAGTCCTGGGCAACCTCCGGGACATGGAGATAACAGAAAAATATATAGAAAAAGTGCAGCTTGAGTGGTATGAGGCAGACAAGCGGCTGCTGCGCAAAACCACCGACCGGGGGACCGAGGTTGGTATAGCCCTGAGTGGGGCCCGACGGCTTAAGCAGGGAGACGTGCTTTATGCTGAGTCCAGAAAGGTAATAGCTGTGGAAGTGCTGCCCACCGAAACCATCGTGCTGAAACCCCGTGATATGCAGGAATTGGCTCAGGTATGCTACCAGCTGGGCAACCGGCATGCACCGGTTTTCCTGGACGGTGAACAGGTCATGGTCCCATTCGATCAGACGGTGGTGGAACTTTTTAATAAACTCGAAATTCCGGTCAGGGTTGAAAGGAGGCGGCTGGAACATGTCCTCCAACCGGCAGCCGGTCACCATCACTGAACCGGGGCTTTTGTCACTGCTGCAGATAAGCGACAGCTTTTTCCCCACTGGGGCTTTTGCCCAGTCCTACGGCCTGGAGACTTATGTACAGGAGGGATTGGTCACCTCCAAAGAAACCCTGGTGCAATTTCTGACCACCTATCTGCTGGACTCAGTCGCTACCTCCGATTGCCTGGCTATGCTGCTGGCCCGCCGGGCCGCGGTAAAAGAAGAATTGTCAGCTATCTTGGAACTGGACCAAATCCTGGCCGCCCAGAAAATGGCCCGGGAGAGCCGGGAAGCCAGCGCCAAAACCGGCAGCCGCATGCTGCAGGCGGCGCTGCGGCTGTTCCCCAGCGCCTGGCTGGATGAATTTAACCGGATTTTACGGCAGGGAAAAACTTATGGCCACCATGCCCTGGTTTTTGGGCTGGTGACCCAGGTTATTGGCCTGGAAGAAAAAGAAGCTGCCCTGGCCTTTGTTTACACTACTGTTTCGGCCATGGTAAACAACGCGGTCCGGCTGGTCCCGCTTGGTCAGAATGACGGCCAGTGGGCGCTGGCAGCCCTGCGGCGGGTAATGCAGGAGGCGGTGGAAACCAGCCTCAGCCTGGACCTGGATGAACTGGGGGCGGCGGCGCCGGCCCTGGAGATCAGGTCCATGCAGCATGAACGATTGTATTCCAGGTTATTTATGTCCTGAAGGGAGTGTGTACATTATGCGGAAACATGAAAATGCCACTCTGCGGCCAATCCGTATAGGTGTCGGCGGCCCGGTAGGTTCGGGAAAAACCGCTTTGATTGAAAAGCTTACCCGCCACCTGCACCGGGACTACAACCTGGCCGTAGTGACCAACGATATTTACACGAAAGAAGACGCCGAATTCCTGACCAAAAACGGCGTACTGCCGGGGGACAGGATTATCGGTGTGGAAACAGGGGGGTGTCCCCATACAGCTATCCGTGAAGACGCATCTATGAACCTGGAAGCTATTGATGAGCTTGTAAGCAGGTTTCCCGACCTGGAGATTATTTTCGTGGAAAGCGGCGGAGACAATCTCTCGGCTACCTTCAGCCCGGAACTGGTGGATTTATTCATCTTTGTCATCGACGTTTCCGAAGGGGACAAAATTCCCAGAAAAGGCGGCCCCGCCATTACCAGGTCAGACCTTCTGGTAATCAATAAAATAGATTTGGCCCCCTATGTGGGAGCCAGTCTGGAAGTGATGCGCCGCGATTCTCTGAAGATGCGCGGTGAGAGACCGTTTATATTTACCAATCTCTTTAAAGAAGAAGGTTTGCCGGAGGTCATCGCCTGGATTAAAAAGTACGCCCTTCTAGAGGACCTGGCATGTTAGCCGCGGAAAAGCCGCTGTCCTCCCTGCCGGGAAAAAGAGGCGAACTCAGGCTGCGCCTGGGGGTTAAAGGCGGCCGCACGGTCATAAAAGACGTTTACAACCGGGTGCCTTTAAAAATAGCCAAGCCCTTTTATCTGGAGCCGGAGTCGGGAGAAATTTTCCTTTACCAGATGAACCCTTCCGGCGGGATGGTGCAGGGGGACGATTACCGGCAGGAAATTGAACTGGAGCGGGGGGCACGGGCTTTTTTGACCACCCAGTCCGCGACTAAGATTTACCGGACTCCCGATTCTTCTGCCCGCCAGGTTAATTTGTTTAAAGTAGGGGAAGGGGCGCTGCTGGAATATTTTCCGGACCCGGTGATCCCCTTTGCCGCTTCCCGCTTCTTCGGTGAAACCGAGGTATACCTCTCCCGGGATTCCGTTGCATTTTTGGCCGAGGTGGTTACCCCGGGCCGGGTCAAGCGGAACGAGGTTTTTCACTATGAGTACTATCATTCCCGGACCAAAGTGTACTGGGACGGTGATTTGATTCTCTGGGACAACTGGCGGCTGGTTACGGCTAAGCGGGATTTGAGGTCGCTTGGTATCTACGACGGCTTCACGCACCAGGGGAACCTTTTTATATTTGCCGAACAGGTCAACCGGGACCTGGCAGATAAGCTGCATGAGTTGATCTCAGGTAATAATGAAATTATCGGTGGAGCAAGTCTCACGGTTAAGAACGGGATTGCTGTACGCTTGTTAGGGATGCGGGCCGACCGGGTGGAAAAGGCCGTCATAGAGTGTTGGGACCTGGCCCGGCTGGAACTGACGGGTTTGCCTGCCCCAAAGATAAGGAAGTATTAAGAACACGCCTGTTCACCATACATGGCCAAAATAGTTTCGATATTTTCGTTCATTTCCAAAATGGCCGTTTTTACCTGACCGATTTCCTGTGACAGTCGGCCGTCAACTGCATCAAGCTTTTCATTAACTGCATCAACCTTATCATTAACTTTTTCAAATTTGGAGTCAACCGCCCTGATTTCAGCAATAAGCCGACTTTCCATCAGGTGCATATTTTCTGCCAGTGATACCAGTTTGGAAAGAATTTGGTTTGAAGGTTCGCTCATGTAGATACCTGCTTTCAAATTGTTTTCTTAACATTATTTTAGCATAAACCGGCAGACGAATCAAGAACAAACGTTCGGCAAGTTGCCCTGCTCAGGTTTTAACAGTTTTTTACCCTCCCGGGCCACCCACCTGATTTCGTTGGCCACCACGGCCACTTCCAGCAGGGCATGTAAATAATAGCTGTCCGTAAGCCGCGGCTGCCATTGTTCAATGGCGGCCGTCAGTTTTTCCCAGTAAGTTTCGGTAATTTCCTCCGGTTCTACATCGGCTCCGTCGCAAAGAAGGGCCCGCAGTTTGCCATTGACCCTGGCGACAGTCGGACAGCCGCTCTCCAAAAGGTCAAGGATGGCCTGGAACTCGCTGCTGACAGGGGGCGCGCCGGATTTTGCCCGTCTTTCCAGCCTGGCCGGAATCAGCTCGTTGATGACCGCGGAGACCGCGCCAAACAGCGCCGGCTCCAGGTTGAGGGCCTGGCAGATATACATTGTAATGGTTACGGCAATGCCGGTTTTGACGATGCGGGCGCCGATTATCATGGTTGTCCCTCCTGTGGAAGTATAAACATAGGGCCAGTCAAAGGCTTGACAGGGCGCTTTTTAAGTATTACAGGCTGCTTAAGGTCAAAACGGATTATTATGGCCTGGAAAATAAAGCATTATAACAGGGCCGCAGGTTTTAATGAAACCTGCGGCTTTTAATTTATCACCGGAATACAAAGTAGCTGTCACCCTGTCACTCCTGACCGGCATAAGATACACAAAAGGAGTGATACCTTATGCCTGTTAACTGTCCCGGCGGCCGTATTTATGAAGTAAAGAGCGGCGATACCCTGTCCAAAATCGCCCGCAGGTTCAATACCACGGTGCAGGCGATAATGGCGGCCAACCCTCAGATCAAAGACCCCAATGTAATTTTTGCCGGCCAGGAAATATGCATTCCCGGTATGCAGGAACCGCCGCCGGTGCCCCGGCCCCGCTGTGTCGTGCTGCATCCGACAGACATTACCCCCACTTCTAAAGCTGCTGTATTCATTGAGCCGGACTTAGGTTCCATTGTCGCAATTCTGACTAATGTTCCCCAGCCGAACATATTACCTGACGGTGAAGTTTATAAGCTATGGGTGAAACGGCCGACGGTCACCCATTACGCAGTTACCACGATGGAAGAGGTATTCCCTAACTACTGGATTGCCAGGCTGGTACCGGGTTTTGCCCTGCCAGGCGCCGATGGCCTCATCTCGGCGGAAAAAAGGGCCAATACCACAGCCCCTGCCGGTCTTGGTGTGGCGGTAGGTACTCTTTAGAAAGGTTGATGAAGATGGAAAAACTGAAAAGCCGCAAGTTTTGGATGGCCATAGTAGCGGCGCTGCTGGTAATCTTCAATCAGGGCCTGGGTTTTAACCTGCCGGAGGAATCAATTATGGCCGTAGCCGGCATTGTCATCAGCTACATTTTTGGCCAGTCTTATGTTGATGCCAAAAGGGTTTATTCGCTAAGACAGAAATGAAGCCGTTTTCAAAGAGAACAATTTTTAACAGAATACACTAAAACCGGGCGGTCCCTTCAGCGGGCCACCCGGTTTTTTTACCCCAGGACTACTTGCTTTAAAAAAAACTATGGTTTATTATAAAAATAGTTGACAAGTCAACTAAATGAAAGGGGACAAAATATGCAAGAGCAGAACACGCAGCAACAAAAGGTATCACTTCTTACAAAAGATTTCATATTATTCTGGATGGCCAACTTCCTGATGGCCCTGGGTTTCTACTTCCTGCTGCCTACCATGCCCGTTTATGCGATGAAGGTTTTCAGGGCCGACAAAAGCCAGGTGGGATATATTATCGGTTTCTATACCCTGTCGGCCGTAGCGGTCAGGCCCTTTGCCGGATATGCCCTGGATTCCGTCGGGCGGAAGAAGGTTTTCCTTGCGGCCCTGGCCGTCTTCGCCTTAATTATTGGCAGTTATTACCTGGCCGCGAGTTTTTTGTTTCTCCTCTTACTGCGCCTGCTGCACGGTTTTAGCTGGGGGGTTGTCACCACCGGCGGGGGGACCATCGTGGCAGATATTGTGCCGCCGGAGAGGCGGGGGGAAGGGTTGGGTTACTTTGGCCTGTCTATGACCCTGGCCATGGCCCTGGGACCGGTCCTGGGACTCAGGGTAATGGGTGGCGGCCAGTACGGCAGGCTGTTTTTGTCCGCCATGCTGCTGGCGGCGGCGGCTTTTCTCCTGGCCGGCCGCATCAACTACCCCCGCCTGCCCCTGACCAGGCGGCCCGTTTCCTGGCATGCTTTTTTCGAAAACCGGGTCATCCCTATTGCGGTTATAACGTATTTTACCACCCTTGTTTACGGCGGCGTGGTTTCTTTCATCATTCTGTACAGCGAGGAAATCGGCATTAAAAACGGCGGGGTTTTCTTTCTCGCCTATGCCGCGGCCATGAGCCTGATCCGGCCCTGGGCCGGCAGGCTCCTTGACCGCCGGGGACCCGGCCCGGTGATAACTGCCGGCTTTCTCAGCACGATAACCGGGTTTCTCCTCCTGTCAGCAAGCCGGGGCATGCCCGGATTTGTGGCTGCGGCAGTCGTTATAGGGGCAGGGAACGGGATGGTCTGGCCCACTATCCAGACCATGGTCATCAATATGGTCGAGCCCCAGCGCCGGGGGGTGGCCAATTCCACTTATTTTTCGGCGCTGGACCTGGGCATCGGCACCGGCTCCATCCTTTTGGGCTGGCTGGCTAACCTTACCTCCATCGGAACGGTGTATTTTGTAAGCGGGCTGCTTCTTATCATCCCGCTGGTATATTTTTTCGTCCATGTGTTGAAAGACTATAACGAAAAACTGGTCCGGAGTGAGGCCCATGATTAATTTAAAGGATAATGTCGGGAAGTATGTTTCCGTCACCTGGCGCAATATGATTTCCTATATGGCTAGAAAAATGGAACCCCTGGAGATCGGAGCCGGCCAATACGCCTACCTGTTTTCTCTGTATATGGAAGACGGCCAGTCCCAGCAGTGCCTAAGCGACAGGATGCTGGTGGACAAGGCTGCCACCGTCCGGGCGCTCAACAAACTGGAAGTAGCCGGCTACGTTGAGAGAAGGCCGGACCCGCAGGATAAACGCTCCTTTAGGGTCTTCCTGACTGAAAAAGGAAAGGCCGTCAGGCCGCATTTGGAGGTGATAGTGGGGGAAGTGCAGGAAATCCTGCTGGATAAAATGTCCCGGGAGGAAAAGGATATTTTAAAAAGGTTAATGCAGCAGATGGCCCGCAACATCATCGGGGCCAACCACCACGAAAGTCAATAATAGAGGAGGTTTATGTAATGAGTTTGTTGCCTTTTATTTCCGCTATCAAGGATAGGGACGAGAAGTTTTTTGAACTGATGAAAGGCCTGCAGGAACTGGTTTATGCTGAAAGCAGCCTGGATCTGAAGACCAAGCTGATGATTTCCCTGGCAGTGGACGCATGTGTCGGCGCAGACGAAGGGGTAAAGTCTATCGCCAATATATTAAGACAAATGGGTGTGACTGACGAGCAGATAAACGAAGTGTTAAGACTGACTTACTTTACAAAAGGGAACTCCACCCTGGTCACTTCGCTGGCTGCTTTCACGAAATAGCCGGTATGCCGGGGTTGTCTAATGGATATTCTAAGGTGAAAAGGGGGACGAAAAATGGCTGTTTTTGTGTGCGCCAAGTGCGGCGCGACCAGAGAAACAAGGTGTAAACCCAGGAAATGCCCGCAGTGCGGGGCAAGCGACTCTTTCACCAAAAAAGAGGAAAGCAAATGAAAATTACTACCAAGCCCGCGGAAGAGAACTATGCCGGCGCCAGTGTATACCCTTAACGAAGTTTTTTCTTGGCAGGTTGAGGGGATAGTACAAAACTTGTAGGCTTATTCACCTTATTTGAGTTCGTCCTTACAAGTGGTCTTCTTTGCGTTCTTTTTTGCCAATTTATAAAAGCCCCAAGTGACTGCTGGAATCCATATTGAGAAAACAATTAATGATGGTAACCATCTATGGGAAAGTGTAAAGATTCCCAAGTTCATAATTAGATTGGCAAATAATATGCTGTAAAAAATTGCTGAAGCAACATAAACATAGAGTAAGGGTCTTTGCTCTGGTAAAAAATAGAAGTATAACATAAAGAATATTGTCCATGAAATAGGTGGGAAAAAAGGTATGCCCATGAAACCAAATGGTCCATAGTTAATATATCCATATAAACCAGTGATGTTTCCAAGCGTGATAGTAAAAACGTCAACTACTGCTCCGAAAATAATCCCATAAATAGCCAAGCGACGAATATCCTGTTTAGGTACAGCGACTACAAGGATTATTGCAAAAATCCCTGTATATATCAAAGGTATGAAGTATTTTGGCATTATGGGATACACCTCCACTATTGACTTATTATAACCATCATTCGTCTTTTTATTGCTTTTCGGTTAAGACAACTAAGGCAGTAGAACAACCTACAGAAAAAAGGCTCCCGGGCAAAAAATGCCCTGAAGCCTTGTCTCATAAGGGTTTAAATGGTGCCGAAGGCGGGAGTCGAACCCGCATGGTTTCCCGCACGATTTTGAGTCGTGTGCGTCTGCCAGTTCCGCCACTTCGGCACGTTGTTAAAGTTGCATAAATTATTCTACCAAAGTTGCAGGTTTTAGTCAAATGGAACTTTCCATAACCCTTAGCAGGTTCTGACAATATAATGAAACAGGCGGCAGGCTGATTTGCGCAGCCTGCCGTTTTATTAATTAATTATTCAAACCATTCCACTTGGCCGCCGCCAATATGGTATTTGGCGCCGACAACGGATACTTTGCCGCTCTCCATCAAATGCTTGATGACCGGGCTCTTTTCAACTTCTGCCATCACCAGCTTGACGTTCTCGTCGGCAGACTTTTCAGCCAGCTGGTCGGCTGCGGCTCCGGCGGCTTTGGCTTTATCAACCGCAGGTTTTATCTTGGCGACTATGGAGCCGATGCTGCCGGGGGCTTCCCCGCCGTCGACAGTTGCTTTAACAGCGCCGCACTTCTCGTGGCCCATGACCACAATCAGCGGTGAGCCGAGATGCTCAACGGCGTATTCAATGCTGCCCATGGCTACCGGGTCAACAACGTTGCCGGCAACCCGGATGATAAAGAGGTCACCGATGCCCTGGTCAAAGAGCAGTTCCGGCGGCACCCGGGAGTCTGAACAGCTTACGATAACTGCGAAAGGCTTCTGGCCGTTCTTTTTCAGGTCTTCACGCTTGGTTTCGCTCAGATCCTTGGTTGCTAAATTGCCGGCGACAAACCTGTTGTTCCCGTCAATCAGCAACTGCTTAGCCTCAACGGCCGTTTTAACTTCCGCCGGTCTTGAATAAGCAGCATTATCAGCCGCTTTAGGCGCAGCAGTATCCGCAGCCTTCGGACCAACGTCGGATACCTTCTGCTGGGCGGAACATCCGGATAAAACGGTCAGGGCAATGACCAGCAGGGCAGCCAGTATGTACCTTAATACAGGCTTTTTCCTGCCCATTTTAACACCTCCCTCCAAGAAAAATTTTCAGACAATTTGTTATATTCGTCAAAATCAATTTAATTCCTCCAAAAATT
The DNA here is from genome assembly GCA_049324975.1 of Bacillota bacterium. Lineage (GTDB taxonomy): Bacteria > Bacillota > Thermincolia > Thermincolales > CAZWUW01 > JBMOPI01. Next base: position 2,781 of record JBMOPI010000308.1, on the reverse strand, counting down.
CTGGAGGAGTAGTATAAAATTTCAAGAAATTATTTATCAGGAAAACATTTAACCTTGTGTGGCAAGAAGTCTCCCGCCTCTAAGCTACCTTGCTCACGCTAGTGAGAAGGTAGGCGGGAAATGAATTGCCGCCTTTCTTCTCCCTAATAATCATTGATAAATCGCTCAAATTATGGTAAAATATAATCAGTAGTAATCGTAATAAAAGGAGATAAAACAATGGAATTAGACAGCAATAACCATTCAGTATTTCTAATGTATTACCATCTCGTTCTTGTTATAAAATACCGCAGAAAAGTAATTGATGATGGTATCTCAAATAGACTGAAAGAAATATTTGAGTATGTAGCGCCCAAGTACAACATCACATTACAAGAATGGAATCATGATAAAGACCATGTACATATCCTCTTCAAAGCTCATCCCAACACCGAATTATCAAAATTCATCAATGCCTATAAAAGTGCATCATCACGCCTGATCAAAAAAGAATATCAGCAAATACGCAAATCCCTCTGGGAAGAATACTTTTGGTCAAGAAGCTTTTGCTTACTTACAACTGGCGGTGCACCGCTTGAGGTTATCAAGAGATATATTGAAAGCCAAGGTGAAAAGCTGTGAATAAAGCATACAAATATCGCCTTTATCCTAACAAAGAACAAGCCGTTCTCATAAATAAGACCTTTGGCTGTGTTCGGTTTGTATATAATCAAATGCTTGCTAACAGAAAGGCGATCTATGAGCAGTATAAAGACGATAAAGAAGCATTAAAACAGCAAAAACACGCTTTGCCGGCTGATTACAAAAAAGAATTTCCCTGGCTCAAAGAAGTGGATAGCCTGGCTCTTGCCAATGCCCAACTAAATCTCAATACGGCTTATAATAACTTTTTCAGAGACAAGTCGGTAGGATTTCCAAAATTCAAAAGCAAACATCATGATAGAAAATCCTACACAACCAATAACCAAAAAGGAACCATACGGTTTATTGACAGTAAAACTATTCGATTACCCAAACTAAAAGATGTGCGAATCAAAATGCACAGGCAATTACCACAAAACATCATAATCAAATCAGCAACAATCAGTCAAACACCTACAGGGAAATATTACATAGCTATTTTGGTTGAATATGAAGCCCAAATAGAGCCAATAACACCAACGGTAGAAACCACTATCGGACTTGACTATTCTTCCAAAACACTATTTGTGGATAGTGAGACAAACAGTCCGGACTACCCGAAATTCTACCGCCAAGCAGAAGCCAAGCTAAAAAGAGAACAGCGTAAACTATCGAAACGGAGAAAAGGTGGTAAAAATAGTGACAAACAACGCCGTAAAGTTGCCAAACTCCATGAGAAGGTAGCCAATCAGCGAAAGGACTTTTTGCATCAACTGTCTAGGCAGATAGCCAATGCCTATGATGTTGTTGCCATTGAGGACTTAAATATGAGAGGCATGGCTCAAAGTTTGAATTTAGCAAAATCAACCAATGATAATGGGTTCGGGATGCTAAAAACTTTTTTGGCATACAAACTAGTGGAACAAGGCAAACATCTTGTCATTATTGATAAATGGTATCCATCCAGCAAACTTTGCCATTTTTGCAAGCATGAAAACAAAGAATTGACACTGGCAGACCGGAACTGGATATGCCCCCACTGCGGAGCAGAACTAGATAGGGACGTGAACGCTGCCGTCAATATCAAAAATGAAGGCTGCCGGATACTTGGGATAGCCTAACAATAATCAAAGAACCGTTGGGCGAACGGGGATAGCTTGGTAATTATACTGACGTTAGTTGGTACGTCCCAAGAAGCCCCCACCTCTAAGCGTTAGCGTAGGTGGTGGGAGTACGTCACTGACGGAACAATTTACTGTAGAATAGCGTCATAATATTGAAAGCATGCGCGGGGGAGGATAACCGGTGAGCCTCAGTGACGAAGTTCTCGTGGAGATGTGCAAACAGGGCGACCTGGCGGCTTTTGAACAGTTGGTGGAAAAGCATCAGTCCAGGGTTTATACCATTGCCTACAGATATATGGGAAACTATGCTGACGCCAGTGACCTGGCCCAGGAGGCCTTCATTAAGATTTACCGGTCGCTGGGGTCGTACCGGGGCGAGGCGAGCTTCCAGAGCTGGATGTACCGATTGGTCACCAATGCCTGTATGGATGAACTGCGCAGGCGGGGCAGGGCCAAAACGGTTTCCATCGAAGAGCTGATGGAGAATAAGAAGGGATTGACGATGAGCAGGGTGACTACGAAAAGCCGCCTGCCGGAGGATGCGGTAATCAGGCGCGAGCTGCAGCGGGAAGTCCAGAATGTGCTGAATACGTTGTCCGACGAGCACCGGGCGATTGTGGTGATGCGGGATATCCAGGGTTACAGCTACGAAGAGATAGCGGAACTGCTGCAGTGTTCCCTGGGTACGGTGAAGTCGAGGTTGAACCGGGCGCGCCATGTGCTGAAGGAAAAGCTTTTGGCCCGCCGGGAAATGCTGGTTACCGGTACCGGATACGGTCGTTAGGGGGTGGACGAAATGGATTGCAGACAGGTACGGGAAGAGTTATCTGCGTATATTGACGGTGTCCTTGGCGAATCTCTGCTGCTGCAGTTGGAGGCCCATCTTAAGGGCTGCCCCCATTGCGCCGCGGAGGCGGAGGAACTCCGGGAGGTTGTGGGCATGGTCCGGGCCCTTGGAGACATCGCCCCGCCGGAGGGATTTCGCGGCCGGGTGATGGCCCGGGTGAAAAATGAAGTCGGCGCTACTGCCGGGACC
>JBMOPI010000307.1:0-18831 GCA_049324975.1 Bacillota bacterium | reverse complement strand
ACTACCTCCTTTGCTAATAGTGCGGCTGGCGAAACCGACACTATTCTATCAAATGGAGGTAGTTTTTTCTACTCATAGCTAAAGCTTTTTGGAACCACCTGCATAGCAGGTGGTTTTCGTCATACAATAAAACTGGCTTGGTAGTGTATCCCAAGCCAGTTTTTTCTCTACCGACACCCTTCAGCTTTAAAATCCTTAATCAGTTTATGTAACGCCCGCTTCTCGATGCGTGACACATAAGACCTGGAAATGCCCAGTTTCCGGGCGATCTCTTTCTGGGTTTTACGCATCCCGTTAAACAACCCGAACCGCAGTTCAAGTACATTTTTTTCCCGGCCGTTCAGCTTTCTGACCTTGTCAAGCAGCTGCTGCTGCTCAAAATTGTTTTCGACAATGTCTGATACAACCTCTGCTTCCGTCCCCAATACATCGATTAAAGTTATTTCATTGCCTTCTTTGTCAACCCCTATGGAATCATACAATGAAATTTCTACGCGATTTTTCTTAATGGCCCGCAGGTGCATGAGGATTTCTATATTAAAGTCAAAAGATTAGCGTAAAAAAATGCTAATCTTTTTTCATGTCACAAACGCCCATTCCTTGCTTCATTGACTTTTGCAACCAGACTGACTGGTTACATTGGCACGAAAACGCTATGTAATCGGACAATTTCCGGTTTGCATATCAATGTTGTAAGGGGGTTGGGTGATATGCAAGTGACCTTTATTCCTGGCGACCTCAACAAAGAGGGGCGTTCCAAATGTTACCGATACCTTTTGAAAAAATATCTGACAGAAAAAGCTGACAGAAAGGAAGGACAAACTAATGAAAGGGATTTACGCAAGGGTATCGACGGAAGACCAGGCAAAGCACGGGTATAGCCTCCAAGACCAGCTTCGTGAATGTAGAAAAAAGGCCGGAACAAATAATGTTATAGAATATGTAGACGAGGGTATTTCTGGAGAGGTTCTTGACCGCCCAGAACTCACAAGGTTAAGGAAAGACATTCGTGAAGGTATAATAACAGAAGTAATTTGCTTTGACCCTGACCGCTTATCCCGTAAATTAGGTAATCAAATAATCATAGCCGACGAAATTGAAAGACGTGCTAAACTTACCTTCGTCAACGGGGAGTATGCAAAAACCCCTGAAGGAATATTGTTCTTTCAGATGAGGGGAGCTATTAGTGAATTCGAAAAAGCGAAAATTACAGAACGAATGTCCCGTGGCCGCCGTGAGAAAGCGCGTCAGGGAAAAGTCGTTCGTGATTATCAGATTTATGGTTATGATTATGACAGTGAAAACCGTCAATTAGTTATAAACGAACGTGAAGCAGAAATCGTTCGTCTCATTTTTGCCCTATTTACAGGTAAAATAAAAAAGGTTAAAGGTATTAATGGCATAGCCCACTATTTAACAAACCAGAAAATACCCACCAAAAAAAATACCGGCGTATGGCATAGGCAAGTAGTTCGTCAATTATTAATGAACAAAGCATATATAGGGGAGTTTTATCAAAACCGTTGGAATACAGAAGGTATGCTATATAACAAGTATAAATCACAAGAAGAACGTATTCAAATGAAGGAAAGACCCAAAGAAGAACAAATATTAGTACCCTGCCCCGCAATTATAAATAACGAAACATTCTTATACGCCCAAAGGTTATTAGATGAGTCAAGAAGGCGTTGGGCCGGTAAAAGCCAGAATAAATATCTTTTGAGTGGGCTTATAAGCTGTGGCGAATGTGGCAATACAATGACGGGACGAAAAAGTAAGAACTGGGGTAAATATATCTTTGAGTATAGCGATTTAAAGAATACAGCAGGAGCCAAAAATAAGGGTTGTGGTAAAAGAGTTAAAGTTGAAGAACTTGATGAAATAGTTTGGAATACCGTGGTTTCTTGGCTTAATCAACCAGCCGAAATAGCCGCAGAAGCAGAAATAGAGCAGAACGATAATCAAGTATCATTCGAAGAAGCAGAAAAACATCGGATTGATAATAGGCTTCAAGATTTGAGTGTTGCCCGTCAAAAGTTGATAAACCTGATAGCTCACGGTAGTGAAGTTTTAGGTGAGATCGGTGAGCAGGAAACACGCCAAAAACTGAAAGAAATTAAAGATGAAGAAGCAAAGCTGATAAAGCAGAGACACGACCTTGAACAATTAGATAATGTTGAAGAACAACATCAACTTAAACAAAATTTATTACAAATAGCATCAGAACATTATCTCTCAATAGCTCCCAAAGAATTGACTTTTGAGGATAAACAGGAATTAATCCGGTATGTAGTCAAAGAAGTACGTATTTATTGCGACGAAGTAAAATTATATGGATTTTAGCGTTCCGGCGATGCTGGGACGCTTTTTTTTAAATAAATTATTATTGTTTGAATCTTTGATTTTTTACCTTTTACCATTATAAGAGTTATAATCGAACGGTTATAAAAATATGATTAAAACCTTGCACGGTTATTACGATTTGCCTTTCCGTAAACTTATATAGCAACTTTAAAGGGGCAGTTTTCGTTCCACCCTGCGACATTTGGATTTTATAGGTATTGCATTGCTTTTTGTTTGTTCTGTGGTCGGTTCCGAAGGTTGCAGGTAATCGTTTTGCGGTTTGGTATCAAATAAAGATTGGTGACCTAATTTTGCGGCTACAACAGTTGTCACAAGACCATATGCAGCATGACTCACCATGTAGGAAAGGTTACTTGCGGCATCCTTTGGTCTGACTTGATTTTGAGGCAAAGTCCCCATAACAAAAGTAATAAACGAACCCATTGCAATTCCTGAAGTAACTCCTTTAGTTACAATATGGTCTCGCCCGGTTTTAGACAGTAAATATACTGATGAAATACCACCCAATATACCCATTCCAAAATCCAGTAATCCCCCGAGGATTTGTCCTTTTGTGCTGATGGCTTCGCTACGCTTTGACACCCACACTCCGGCAGCAGTTTCACGGAACGAACGCTGTGATATCTTTTTTTTGGTAGAGACTTCATCAATCGCCATTTTTATGACATTGCCGGCTAGACCGGCTATAACGCCCAAAACGATTCTGTCTTTAATTTTGAACACTTTAACCACTCCTAATAAATTATTGTCTGTTGTTATTGTTTGCTTTCTTAAAAATTTTTATTGCTGGAAAGTTTAGTAGAAAAATGAGGAGAGCCACACCCCTTAACCCTCCTAACTCTCATGGTCATACGCGTATTTATTCCAAAGAATATTGAATTGTATGAGTTTTTCCCGAAGGTTCATTGGCAAAGGTAATACCAACATTTATAGCCTTTTTTATTTAGGAGCGGAGCGTTGGATAATCACCAGCGTTCCCCAACGCACCTCCGCCCTACTTGTTTTTCGTTTAGGTAACTGGTTGCTTTGCGTCCGTTAATCTTGTGCTTTTGGTCGGCTGTGAAGTTGGTAAAGTCACTTGCCCGTTCCCTTTTTAACCGTAACTTCATTTGGCTAGCCCTCCTTAACTGGCATGATAAAAAGAAAAGAGCGTCAACCAATTTGGGGTCAACGCTCTCGAATTTGTTTGAATAAAACAATTGCTTTCTTTTGCTACTTATTTCGGAATATTTCTGCTCGAAAATAGAATAATAATTCCAAGCAATAATTTATACTAGGGGGGATAATGGTGCGTGAATTAGATCCGAAAACAATGGCCGAAATCAAAGATGCCGCTTTTCTTAAACGAGTTATATCAGAAACACAGGTAGCCAAAAGAAAATGCAATTTTTTTGCTGGTATAGCAAGTAACCCAGAAGTACAAAAAATTTTCCAAAACGAATCCAAAAATCTACAAAAATTCGAAAACATTGCCGAAGAATATTACCGGCACTTTATACAGGGGTGATTAATATGACTGAAAAATTTACAGACATGGATATGTTACAGGATTATGAAAAAGATACAAGAATGGCTTCCCAGACCTTCATGATGATTGCAAACGAAACCCAGGATTCGAAAATGAGGAAAATATTACTTAAGGCTGCTGAAATGGCCGCACAGTCGCAGAGCAACTTTTCTTCTCTAATCACCAAAAGAGGAGACACTCCTTAAATGTTTGGAGTGTCTCCTCTTTTAATGTTTTCTTTCAATCTCCACAGTGGGACTTGTACTGGCAAAAGATACATTTGGTATCGTCCTTTTTTGGGGTCTTGCCTTCGTAGAAGTACTTTGCAACTTTCGAAACAGCAGCCTTTCAATATCCCTGTCTACAGGGGTATTTATTGAGTGGATACTGTCGAAGTGGTTAATAATTGCGGTTGTTAATTCCTCTGCTCTATCGGATACCTTACTGCAAAAAACTTCCTCGCGTAAGGCTTTTGTACCGTGTCTACTAATTAGGCTACTAATTGGAACCACTCCCCTTTCTTTTTGCCCTCGCCCCAGCGTGTCATTAACTCGGTATCAACCTTGAAGGGAACTTTGACATAGCACCACTTTTGACATTAGAATATCGTTCTCGATACACCTGGCCGCGTAAGTAGCCAACCGGGTACCCTTTCCCCGGTCAAAGGTGTTAATTGCTTTGATTAAGCCGATGGTACCTATGGAAATCAGGTCGTCGTTATCCTCACCGGTACTGTCAAATTTTTTGACAATATGCGCCACCAGACGCAGGTTTCTCTCCGTGAGGATGTTTCTGGCCGTTTCGCTACCCCTGGCCAACAACTCCAGGTATTTGGCCTCTTCCACTTCACTCAGTGGTTGGGGAAAAGTATTGTTCGTGATGTACGAAACCAGCAGCAACAACCCGTTGATGAGTGAAATGGCGGCTACCGCCAATAACTCAGGCACCATACTGTAACCCACCCCCGCCGATATTATTTTTTGCGTCACTTTAAATTATATGACTTTTTTCGACAGAAGGTGCCTGGCTGCAAAATGTAAATTTTGGCATTTATAACTTATTTTGTAGGATTAAGTTAAAAAATTATACTTTAAAGCTTCGAACAATTGTCTGAAGTTCTTCAGCCGTCTTTTCGAGATTCGCTGCAGAAGCGGCAATCTCTTCAGTGGAATTATTTAATTGTTCAGTGGAAGCAGAAACTTCCTCTGCGGCAGCAGCATTTTCCTCGGATATGGCCGCGATGTTCTGCATGGCGTTCATAACCTGATTGCTGCTGGCGGTCATCTGCTCGCTGGCTGCGGTGTTCTCTTCAGTTATAGCCGAAACATTGTCGATGGCCCTGATAACCTCCGTACTGCTGGCCGCCATTTCCTCCGAAGCGGCGGATATACTTTCAATCTGATTAACGGCCTGTTTTACCTGTTGGACTATTTCTTCCAAGGCCAGGCCGGCGTCATGAGCCAGTTGGGCCCCTGCTTCAACTTCCCCGGTTCCGATTTCCATGGCTTTAACGGCATTGTCCGTACCGCGCTGGATGTTGGTTATCAGGTCGGCAATCTCCTTGGTGGCTTTACTGCTGCGTTCAGCCAGCTTTCTTACCTCATCCGCCACCACGGCAAAACCTTTACCGTGTTCACCCGCCCTGGCTGCCTCGATAGCGGCGTTCAATGCCAGCAGATTGGTCTGTTCGGCAATATCGTCAATGACCTGGATAATTTCGCCGATCTGCTGGGAATGTTCGCCCAGTTCCTTGATCCTGTTGGCGGTTTCAAATACCGACTGCTTGATGCGTTCCATACCCTCAACCGTTTTCTTTACTGCCTCGCCGCCTTTTTCCGCCACTTCGGCCGTCTTGGCAGCGCCTGCCGACACGTTCTGGGAATTGGCCGCAACGTCCTGAATAGCGGAAGCCATCTGATTTACAATATCTGCCGTCCGGATAACATTTTGCGACTGCTCCTGGGCGCCTTTGGCAATCTGTTCGATGGCCACTATCAACTGGTTGGTAATCTCAACAGTCTGGTTGACATTGGCCGTCTGCTCGCTGTTGCCCTTGGTCACTTCTTCTATAGCTGAAGCAGCCTGTTGTGTGGCGGCGGCATTCTGTTTGGTATTTTGTGACAACTCGGCGCCTGTTTTGGCTACCTTCTCCACCACTTCCCCCAAATTACGTACCATATCCTGCAGCTTTTCGATAAACGTATTAATATAACGGGATATGGCGCCTATTTCATCATTTGAATAAATAATTAAACGCTGTGTCAGGTCACCTTCCCCAACGGCAAGATCTTCGGTAGCTTTCAAAACTTTGCTTAAGGGCCTGCTTAATATTATCCGCGAGATTATCAATATAACACCGGTGAGTATAACTGTAACCAGTGCCATCGTGAATATTATTTTATTCCGCTCAGCGGCAACCCTGGCTTCTACATTTGCCAATGACAGGGCTATTCTAAACCCGCCCCAGTGCCGGCCGTTTATAAAGATTGGATATGAAATGTTCCAGGCCAGTTCACCGGTGTCCCTTTTATATAATTGTTTCAATGGTTCACTGGAATTGCCTGACTTGGCGCCGACAGTGTCATTAAAAATTCTCTTTGACCGTTCTTTATATTTGGTATTATGGGTGGGTAAGTAACCGGCCATATCCCCTTCCCCGTTTGCCACCGGCGCAGCAAAAAGAATATTGTCATTGGCCAGGAAAGCGTCTACAAATCCCTGCCAGTAACTATCCGTATAGCGGTCAAAAGCAGATCCGTATTTACGTTTATTAGGCTCGGGGTCGTCTTTGAGCAGTTTATAGTTACGGTCAAAAAGCGCCTTTTCCGTAATCACGCCCTTTTTTATATCATTTTCCACCATTGTTTGGAGGGCCAAAGCAGCACCTTTTGCCAGTGCAAATCCCTCTTCCTCCAGATACCCTTCAGTTATTTTCCGGTTTTCCCGTACGGTATATATTGTATAAATACTTATTAACACTAATAACGTTACACAAAGAGTAAATATCAGCTTACCTGTCAGGCTGCTTTTAATTTTGATCTTATTCAGCATAAGACTTCTCCCCTTTGTAAAATATTTTTATTAACATACCTTCAGTTCTTCTCCCATAACAGCCTTTTCCAGATCAAGGATAATCACCAGTTCTTGATTTATTTTGGCAATCCCGTTTATATAATTCCTGTCTACACTGGTGGTGATCATCCTGGAGGGTTTTTCAATCACCTGATCCGATATCATCAAAACTTCAGAAACCCCGTCCACTGTTATCCCCAAAACACTTTCCCCTGCCTCCACCACCACAATCCTTGAGCTGCAGGTTTCCTCAACCGGGGGCAGGTTAAACTTTTGCCGCAGGTTGTAAATCGGTATGACCCGGCCCCGCAGGTTTATTACCCCCTGGACATGCCGGGATGTGCCGGGAAGCCGGGTTGTGTTCTGGTTGGTAATAATTTCTTTTACTCTGGCGATGTTTACGCCGAAGGTTTCGGCGCCCAACCGGAAAATAACGTACTGGTTTTCGTTTGAAGTCCTATCCGCACACATAAAAACACCTCACTTTTAATTACTTGGCATAATAAAAAACCTTTGCTATGGAGCAAAGGTTTTACGCTAAAGCGGCAACCTGGCAGTCATAGTAGAAGCACCTTAGACCCATGGCTTTGCGCCCCCGCCTTTCGGCGGGTTTGCCCTGTTATTTTATTTGGGCAGCCTCCTATACAGCCAGAATAACTAACACCTCCCGGAGTTTCTGTCTGAAAAGGTCTGTCATCACCTCCACCAGGTAAGAATCAAACTGAGTTCCGGCATGTATGCTGATTTCCCACAAAGCTCCGGTAATAGTCCGGCACCCGGCATAATTACGGTAAATCGTCATGGCCGAAAAACTGTCAGCCAGAGTTATTATCCTGGAACCCAGGGGAATGTCATTTCCCGCTATACCTTCAGGATACCCCTGCCCGTCCATGCGCTCATGATGATGAAAAACCAAAAGAGCTGTCTCCAGGTCCAGACCGGCTTCCAAGACCATTTCATAGCTCCAGACAGGGTGTTTTCTGATTATTTCCCAATCATCCGGCTTAAGTACAACACGGGATAGCAGTCCCGGGTCAATCCGGGCCTTACCCAGGTCATGAAACAATCCACCCAAGACCACCTGCTTGAGTTCTTCATCGGGCAAATTCAATTCCCTGGCCAGGATATATGTATATTTGGCAGTCTCCACTGAGTGCCAGTAAATATCTCTTCTGTACTCCAGCACTCTCAGCAATTTGTTTATTTTTTCTGTCTGACACCGGAAAAGGTCCACTATAAAAGAGGGAATCTGGTTCACCGGCCTCAACCTCCTGCCATTATCCGGTTATGCCCTGCCTGATAGCGTATACAGCCGCCTTGGTGCGGTCAGGTAAATCAAGCTTTTTGAGGATGCTGGTGAGGTGACATTTAACTGTTCTTTCAGCAATGAAGAGCTTTTGGGCAATTTCCTTATTCGTCAAACCCTCGGCCAGCAGGGCCAGGATTTCTTTTTCCCGCGGGGTCAGCTGAGCTTCCGGTCCGTATAGCCCAATGGGAAACTTTTTGCAATACAAAGTAATATCTACATTCTCACCCCACTTATCCAAAACCAATCTTTCCAGGTTTTCGACCAATTCAGGGTTAAACCACTTGCCTGAGCTGTTCTTGATAATATTTAAAGCATTCTCTGTTGACAGCGCCTCCCGGTAGGTCCTCGGAGATGTCAGAGCTTCATAAACATCTGCTATTCCGACAATTTGAACCTCCAGAGGGATCTGTGACCCCTTAAGCCCTTCGGGATAGCCAGAACCGTCATATCGTTCATGATGAAACTGCACATAAGGCGCCAGCCGTTTAAGTTCCTCCACACTCCCCAGCATGTCTGCCCCAATAATGGTATGTTTTTTTACAACCTCATATTCTTCCCTGGTTAACTTGGCATGCTTGTTTAACAGCGATTCAGGAACGCCTAATTTCCCAATATCGTGAATAATACCGGCAATCTCAATGTCAATAATGGTTTCTTCCGGCAGGCCCATTAATCCGGCCAGACTGACCGCCAGTTTCGCCACCCGGTCTGAATGCCCTTGCGTAAATTGTTCCCTTGATTCAATAAGTACGGAAAAACCCTTTACTATATCCAGGTAGGCCCTGCGCATCTTTTTTAAATATTGGTTGTTATCAATGGCCCCGGCTACTAACCTGCTAAATAATGCAAGAACCGCTAAATCGTGATCGCTCCACTCCCGGCTGATCCTTCCTACTGTCAGCATACCATAGGTTTTGTTTTTGAATTTCAACGGATAATTAACCACCTTAACTCCATAAAGGTTGTGCGAATCTCCCAAACACATTTTTTCCAACTCCTGCCCGGCAAGTCCCCGGGCTACTTCCAGGCGTAATTCCCCTGTCCGTTCATCGGTTAAATAAACTGCACAAACCTCGGCCTCCATAATGCCGGGCACCAAATCAACTACCGTTTGTAGTATCTCTTGACAAAGAGTATGGCTGAATAAAACATTACTCATTTCAGCTACAGCCGCAAATCTGTGAGCCTCCTTCAAAAACCGGTTAACGGATTCTAAATTTATCATTTCAACAACCCTCCACAATTGCCTTTGAAGCAATATACGGTTGTTTATAACAATAACTTTCCCGGCCATCCTTGCTCCTGTATTCCAGTAAAGCTAATTCCACTAAAATATGTACTTCCTTCCGAATTAGCTCTGCTTCAGTTCCCAGCTTTGCGGTCAGGCTTGCCAGTGTTTCCCACTTTTGGGAGTGCCGTGAAAAATGTAAAATAAGATCCATTCTTAATTTTAACGAAGATTTTTCCCAATCACTTACCATGAAAACCTCCATCTCCTAATATTTAAAATTTTATAATAATTCTCACGCTTTGAATATTGGCTTTATGTATTACTTTTTGTTTACTTATTAGGACCAGAGTACTATTTTGCCTGAGCTATTGCCGGAAATATGTTCAGACTTAAATTTTCAGAGGTATTTTAAGAAGATAAAGTACTTAAACAAGAGAATATCAGAAAAATGTAAGTCAAGGAAGTCTCCAGCAAAAGAAAAGTCTTTTAAAAACCTGCAGCATACAGGCTGTTATTATTAAAAAGGCTTCGCTGGCGCGAAGCGCTGAGTTAGCCTTTTTTATACCGCAGGCGCGTTTATACTTTCCTATGGTGTAAAAAAACCGGGTGGTGAAAGATATATTGATATTTTTCACCACCCGATCTTTTAATCGCATTAAAATTGCCTATAATCATTTATTTCGCCCGTACCATCCCACCTCGCATCATCACTGCTCCCACCAGGCCGGTAAGGAAGCCCCCGATATGTGCCCACCAGGCTACCATATTACCTTGGGTGCCGATAGCAGCTACGCCGTTCAATAACTGCAGACCGAACCAGAGAAACAGAAAGATTAGCGCAGGCATTTCCACAAAGGTAAAAAAGAAAATAATCGGTACCAGGGCGATAATCTTGGACCTGGGGAACATAATCAGGTAGGCCCCCAAAATGCCGGCAATCGCTCCGCTGGCGCCAATCATGGGGGTAGCGGAAGCCGGGTTGGCACCCATTTGGATCAGGAACCCGGCCAGCCCCGTGGCCAGGTAAAGCAGCAGATACCGTACCGAACCCAGACGGTCTTCCACATTATCGCCGAAGACCCATAGGAAAAGCATGTTCCCGCCCAGATGCAGCCAACCGCCATGCAGGAACATGGCCGTAAACATCGGCAGGATGGTGTTAACAAGCCCGCCGCCGGCCATGATCCGGGCCGGCACCGCCCCGTACTGGGTTACAAACTGCTGTAAACCGTATGGACTTAGCCCAAGCTCATATAAAAAGACGGCCACATTGATAATGATCAAGGCCAGGTTGACCTTGGGGAAGTGCCTTGACCTGATGCTGTCCCTGATAGGAATCATAAAAAGCCCTCCGTTATGTCTCTAAATAATGTCCCTGCTTATTATTATACAGACAATAAAAATAAATGTAACATTACTTCTCAATAATTTCTTAACATTTCCCCCATTGATTCTTATAATTTCAGTGGTATAATTTTTTACAAACAAAACATCTGTAAGGAGAGGGGATTGTATGATCAGACTGAGGGAACGTTTTTCTTTACTTACCATCCTATTAGTCAGTTTTCTGATGGGCGGGATGTTCGTTTTCGGAGGGATTACTGCATATAAATACATTTTCCCTGACGATTCCGCCCGGGCTGACCTGCAGGCCGACAGTATTAAAATAGGTCCTGACGGCATTGCGGGAACAGTGAAACAAGTGAGTCCGGCGGTGGTAAATATTGAAACCGAGGTAGTGGAAAGAAGCGGCATCGAAAACAACCCCTTCTTTAATGACCCGTTTTTCCGGGACTTTTTTGGCGACGGGTTCAGGATTAACCCCCGCCCCCAGATTTCCAAGGGTATGGGGACCGGGTTCATCACTGATAAATCCGGGCTGATCCTGACCAATGAACATGTTATTCACGGCGCCAGTAAGATAAATGTCAAACTACAGGGTTCCAGCGAGCCTGTTCAGGCAGAGGTGGTGGGCGCAGACCCGGAACTGGACCTGGCCGTGCTGCGGATTAAAGGCAAGAAAGACCTGCCGTCCCTGAAACTCGGTGACTCCGACAAGATTAATGCCGGCGACTGGGTCATCGCCATCGGCAACCCCTACGGCCTCGACCATACTGTTACCGTGGGCGTTATCAGCGCCAAAGGCCGCGGCCCTGTAACCATCGGCAACCGGCAGTTTAAAAACCTCCTGCAGACTGATGCCGCCATCAACCCAGGCAACAGCGGCGGGCCGCTGATGGACGTAAACGGTGAAGTTGTCGGCATCAATACCGCCGTAAACGCCCAGGCTCAGGGGATTGGTTTTGCCATCCCGATTAACACGGTGAAGAGCGTTATTGATGAGCTGGTGAGCAAAGGCAAGATTGTGCGGCCTTATATGGGCGTGTACCTCCAACCGCTGGATAAAGAGCTGGCCGCTTATTTCAATGCCCCCGGCACCGACGGGGCGCTGTTAGCCGGTGTCAGTCCGGGCGGCCCGGCGGAAAAGGCCGGACTTAAAAAAGGTGACATTATCCTTAAAATTAACGGTAAAAATGTCAAAACGCCGGACGATTTAACCGGCGAAGTAAAGAAAAGCAAGGTTGGCACAAAACTGGTACTGGAAGTCCTGCGGGAAGGCAAAACCAAATTTATCAGTCTGACGCTGGCGGAAAAGCCAGTATCCGCTCCATAATGGCCTTAAATACCGGAGCAGCCGTTTTACCCCCGCTTTCACCCCGTTCTATCATAACGGTTACCACATAACGCGGGTTTTTTACCGGCGCATAGCCTGAAAACCAGGCGTCAACACTGGTTCCGGCAGCCCCGGACTGGGCGGACCCGGTCTTACCGGCGCTGCCCCCGTCGCCGACATAAGCCCCCCTGCCGGTCCCGTAAAGGGTAACCGTCTCCAACATCAAACGCAATTTTCCGGCCGTTTCTTCGGAAACGGCCTTTCTGCCTGGTCCGGCCGGGAAACTCCGGACTGTTGTGCCGGTATAATCAATAATTTTTTTTACCAGCCGCGGCTCTTTATATATACCATTATCGGCGATAGCCGCCATCATTGCCGTGACCTGTACAGGACTGGCCAGCACCGGCCCCTGGCCGAGGCTGCTGTTGACCAGGTTATAGGGTCCGGCTATGGCGTCAAGCTGCTGCCGCCGGTCCGGAGGGTAAGGATAGCCGATAATCCCCTGTTTATCCATCCCGAAGCGGCGGGCGTAATCAATCAGCTTCTCCGCGCCCAGTTTCAGGCCCAGCCTGGCAAAAGTAGGATTGCAGGACACGGCCATAGCCTGGTTGAAGTCCAGTAAACCATGACCCGCAGGTTCATAACACCGCACGTAATCATCCTTTTCTCCAAGACAGAGGAACCGTGATTCGGGCTGTGCCACCCCTTCTTCCAAAGCGGCGGCGGCCACTACCACCTTAAATATTGAACCGGGTTGGAACAGCCTGGTGTTGCGGTCCAGAAAGCCATTATAAACTGCGGAATATACCGCGGTCGGGATACCCTCGTCCTGAGCGGCGGGAACCGTTGCGGCCGGGGCCAGGCTGTATTCCGGCCGGCTGGCCATGGCCAGGATATCGCCGGAATACGGGTCCATCACTATCACAGCGCCCGCTGTAATCCCCATCTCATCCATTACCATTTCCACTTCCCGCTGGATGACTTTATCCAGGGTCAGTACCAGGCTGCGCCTGGTACTATCCGTTAACCCGCTTTCAATTTTATATCCCAGACCGGGGATTAATCTGCCTTTTCCGTCCACGTAAGCTCTAGCATCCCTTGTTGGGGCAGTGCCTTTTAAATCACCGTCATAATAAAGCTCCAGGCCCATTTTGCCGACCCAGTCACCGAGGGAATAGCTTTTGTCAGCAGTTAAGGCCTGCAAATCCCGGATTTCCTGCCCGGCAGACACCTTCCCCACGTAACCGAGGACATGGGCAGCCAAATCCGGCACTCCGTTCCGCTGCCGGTAACGCCCCACGAGCACCCCCGGCAGCCGGGCTGCTTTTAACTGCCCGGCCTGACCGGGGGTAATGGTGAAAGGGAGCACCCGCGGCTTAATACCAAGCACATTATTTACAGCCTGTTCTTTCACGCCCATGATTTGGGCCAGCTGCCTGACCACCGCCGGCCGGTCCGCCATGGCCGCCGGAAACACCACCAGCCGGTCTTCTTCCCGTAAACCTGTCAAAGGATTAAGGCGCCTGTCCAGGATATCGCCGCGCAAAGGGATTTCCATGGGCACCCTTTGGCTCTGTTGGGATACAGCCCTGGCGGCATAAAAATCATGCCGGTATACCATGATATAAGCCATATGGCCGGCCAGGCCCAAAAATCCCAATAACAAAAGATAAAAAACCCCGATAATCCGTTTTTGATTCCCGCCGTCCATTGCTTATACCTCCAGCTTCCAAGCACTGTTATTACATCCATTTATTAGGATAGGCAAAGGGCTGAGCTTTTATACAGGCCCGGCTTTTGCAATAACTGTGAGAAAAATGGTATACTTTGTAGATAGGAGAAATGTTTTTTTGTGGGGGATGAGAGGAATGAGCCGGCGGCTGGTTGAGGATAAAAACCATCTCGTTCTGTTTGCCATCTTTTTGCTGTGCCTTTTTGCGTTAGCCGTCGCGCATCCGAAAATCACCAGCGACGGCTATAACTATTTTGCTTACCTGAGGTCGGCGGTCTTCGACGGCGACCTGGATTTTCACAATGATTTCAAACATTTCCGGGACCCCTGGTTCTGGAAAACTTACCTGCCGCGGGAGACCCCCACCGGTCACCTGAGCAACGTGTTTTCCGTTGGGCCGGCTATATTGTGGGCGCCTTTTTACCTGGTGGCGCATGGATTGGTTTTGACGGTCAACCTCTTTGGCGGCAGTATCACGGCAGACGGGTTTTCCCGGCCATATGTACTGGCCGTTCTTTTTGGCAGCGTATTTTATGCGTTTCTGGGCTTTGTGCTTACCTACCGCCTGGGTAAAACCCTGTTTCGCCCCGTTGTGGCCTTATTTAGCACCGTAGTCATCTGGCTTGCCTCTTTCCTTCTTTATTACATGATTTTTGAACCGTCCATGTCCCATGCCGTCTCATTTTTTACGGTGACCCTTTTTATCTGGTACTGGCATATAACGAGGCCGCGCCGTTCTTTAACCGGCTGGCTGCTGTTGGGGCTTGCGGCCGGGCTGATGATGCTGGTGCGCTGGCAGAACGGTATCTTTATGCTTTTTGCGGCCATCGAATCAGTGATAGGATATGTTGAGGCGGCCACCCGCCGGGATTGGCGCCGCCTGCAGGGAACGCTGGCAGGCAACATTGTTTTTTTGCTGGCCGCGGTTATGGCTTTCCTGCCCCAGCTGCTGGCCTGGAAAATCCTTTACGGGGCGTGGCTGACCCTGCCGCAGGGTACCGGATTCATGAAATGGGACGCCCCTTTTATGATGGAAGTCTGGTTCTCTTCCCGGCACGGCCTGTTTTCCTGGACGCCGGCAGTCTATCCCGCGGTGTTCGGCTGGCTCTTTCTTTATAAAAAAGACCGGCAGTTAGCCGGGACAACGGTAGCGACGTTTTTAGTTATGACTTATGCCAACAGCATTATTGCCGATTGGTGGGCCGGGTGGGGGTTCGGTATGCGCCGTTTTGACGGTTTCCTGCTGCCTTTCACCCTCGGTTTGGGGTCCTTGTTGGATTTTGCCGCCGCCAGATACAAAAAGGCTGTGCCGGTAATTGTTTTGTTATTATCGCTCACAGTCGCTTTTAACTTTTACCTGTTGAAACTTGTCCGGTCAGGTGCCATCCACCGTGGCGGACCGGTGAATTTTGCCTATATTTTCCCCCGTCAGGCAACGCCGTTATACAGCAAGACCGGTTACCCCTTCTCCTTTCCGGCCAACTGGCTTTTCAGCCTGCGTTACGGCCTCTCCCCTGCCAGGTATGATACCCTTGCAGGCGCTTATATCGATGATACTTATTTTTACGGCGGAAAAATCAACTTAGGCAGTGACCGGTACTACCTGGGCGCCGGCTGGTCAGCCAACGAAACCGCCGGCGGGGGGGTTGACTTCAGCCGTTCTGTTGGCAAAGAATCAGTATTGTATGTCCCGGTGCGCAGCCGGGCGGACTACCGGATGAGGATAAGGATGCAGTCTTTGGCCGACACGGGAAACCTGGAGCAAAAAGTTACAGTCTTACTGGACAAACAGGAATTAACCGAAATAAAAACCGCCCCTGATTGGGCGGAATATACCGTGGAAATACCGCGGGAAGCGCTTAAGAACGGGATAAACCTCATGCGCCTGCAGTATGCAAATACCGGCGGTGTTGCCGTGGATTATATCAGGTTCGAAGGCACGGGGGCAGTGAAAAAGGACGGGTACTGGAAGTAGGCTTTTAATCCAACAATTCAATCCCCCTGGGAAACCGCTTCAGGATTTCCATCACATCATCCCTGGTATCAGGGGTGACATGCACCACCACTTCCCCGGTCTTGGGGTTGCCGGTGCTGACAATGCCCAGGCCGTCAAAGCCTTCGATAATGTTATCCAGCATAATGATATCCTTCGGGTCCAAGCGGACCCGGATTTTATTTTCGCTCATTCTTTTCCCTCCCGGCTGCGGTCATGGCCGGCTGCCGCACCAACCCGCCGGTTTTGGCCCGGCGGAGCATGTCCAGCGCTTCCACCGGCCGGTCTGTTTTCACCAGCACAATCTGCCGGGGATGGGGCGCAGCTTCGATGGGCTGCCCCTCTTCGTTCCACATGGCCGATACCAACTGGGTAAAGGTATTGGTATGGGGCCCGGTAAATTCCAGTTCATCGCCCAGCCGGAACCGGTTGCGCTGTTCAATTACGGCCATACCGCTTTCCGGCCGGTATTCCCTGACCAGCCCGACAAAATCATAATGCCGCCGGTAGTCCGATTCGTAGTTTTCGCCCCGGAGGTCGGGCCGGCCAAAAAAGAACCCGGTGGTGTAATCCCGGTGGCTGACCTTGAGGATCTCTTCCATCCAGCGGGGATTCATGGCATAGCCCTGCGGGTCCTCAAAATAAGCGTCGATGGCTTCCCGGTAGGCCCGGACCACTGTCGCCACATAGTGCACGCTTTTCATGCGGCCTTCAATCTTAAAGCTGTCGATGCCTGCCTCCACAAGTTCCGGAATATGTCCGATTATGCACAGGTCCTGGGAGTTGAAGATATAGCTGCCGGCATCGTCTTCCTCAATGGGAAAATACCGGCCGGGCCGGGTTTCTTCAACCAGGCTGTAGCGCCAGCGGCAGGGCTGGGTGCACTCACCGAGATTGGCCGACCGGCCGGTAAGAAAGTTACTCAGCAGGCAGCGGCCTGAGTAAGATATGCACATGGCGCCATGGACAAAAGCTTCTAACTCCATATCAACCCCGGCCCTGATTTCCCGGATTTCCTCCAGGGTAAGCTCCCGGGCCAGGACAATGCGCTCCACTCCCTGTGCGGCCCAGAAGCGGGCAGCAGCAAGGTTGGTGGTGTTGGCCTGGGTACTGATATGAACCGGCAATGCCGGCGCCGTGTCTTTTACCACTGCCAGGACGCCGGGGTCGGCCACCAAAACGGCGTCCACACCTATGCTGCAAAGCTCCCTGAGATAATCCGGCAGCCCTTTCAGATGGCGGTTATGGGCGAAAATATTAACCGTCACATAGACTTTTACCCCTTTTTCATGGGCATATTTAACAGCGGACGCCATTTCTGCCAGAGTGAAGTTGCCGGCCGCGGCGCGCAGGCCGAATTCCTTTCCCGCCAGGTAAACAGCATCCGCTCCGTAATGGATGGCCATAATCAATTTTTCCATGTCCCCTGCGGGGGCCAAAAGTTCAGGTTTTTTCACTGGGCACCTCTACTTTTTAAGACTCACTGTCAGGCCGTCACCCAATGGAACAATGGTAGTCTCCAAATTCGGGTGGGTGGTAATCATGGTCAGAAAATCCCTTAACCGGCGCACCATGGTGCGCTGGCGGCGTTCAAACCGCTCCTCCGGCAACACCACCAGGCCGTTGGAAAATACGTTGTCAAAAACTATCAGCCCGCCCGGCTCCAGCTTCGGATAAAGGGTTTCAAACAGCTTTGTATACTGGCCTTTGGCCGCATCCACAAAAATAAAATCGTATCCTCCCGGCAGTTCCGGCAGGATATCATGGGCATGCCCTTTTAACAGGGTTATTTTTTCTGTCAGTTCCGCCCGGCGGATGTTTTTCATGGCCTCCACGGCCCGCCGGTGGTTGATTTCCACTGTTGTTACCGTACCATCAAAAGGTTCAGCCGCCTTGGCCAGCATAATAGTGGAATAGGCGATGGCTGTTCCCACTTCCAAAATACGGCGGGCGCCTTTCATCCGCACCAGGAACCAGAGTAACCCCGCAACTTCAGGAGGAACAATGGAAACGAAGTTGGCCTCCGCCCATACCTCCATTTCCCTCATGAACGCCGGGCGTTGCGGCGCCAAAGCGCGGATATATTCTTCGATAGACGGGTTTAAAATTTTTTCCATCTCCATAATCCTATTATTTCACTCTTAAGGCGTTTTAAACCTGCTGATATATTTGGCCTTGTTCCGGTTATGCTCCTGGATGGTGCGGCTGAAAACATGCTGGCCCTCTTCGGAAACAACGAAGAACATGTAATCCTCTTTAGCAGGATTGACCGCCGCCAACAGAGAGGCCCGTCCCGGCGCGGCGATGGGTCCCGGCGGCAGGCCTTTATATTTATAAGTGTTATAAGGCGACTCCACCTGCAGGTCTTTATATAACAGCCGGGTCTTATTTGTCCCCAGGGCATACTGGACGGTGGCGCAGGACTCCAGTTTCCAGCCTTTTTTCATCCGGTTGAGGAAAACCGCCGCCACTCTGGGCCGTTCTTCATCCTTGGCGGCTTCCCGCTCAATGACGGAGGCCAGCGTAACGGCCTGGTGCAGCGTCAGGCCCAGGGCGCCGGCTTTTTGTTTGAATTCCGGCGTAATTTCCCGGGCGAAGCGGGCCAGCATGATGTTCATGATTTCCTCTTCGGTAGTGCCTTTGTTAATGTGGTAAGTGTCAGGGAAAAGGTAGCCCTCCAGGCGTTTTTCGCCTGCCGGGAGCCCCTGCAAAAAATCATAATTAAAATTGCCCCCGGCCAGCAGTTCCGTAAACCTGGCCCGGTCTACCAGCCCCTTGCCCACCAGTGTATCTGTAATCTGCTTTAAGTTATAGCCTTCCGGAATGGTAAAGACCAGGGTATCCACCTCGCCGCCTGTAATCCGGCGGATAATTTCCGGGACGGACATGCCGGTGTTAAGGGAGTATTCCCCTGCCTGCATTTTGGCAGCCAGGCCCTGGGACCTGCTA
>JBMOPI010000306.1:0-18878 GCA_049324975.1 Bacillota bacterium | reverse complement strand
TTCCATTCTGCCAGACCCACGAAGCCGAGGCCCTGGGCGCAATTTTAAAAGACGGAGGCAAAGAGGGGTTGCCTAGCGTTAATAAACACCCCTATGAAATCGGGGATACTATTGATTTTCCGGAAGATTTCCTCAGCAGAGGACGGATTCCCAAATTATTGGAAGGAATTCGGATTTTAAAAGACACCTTGGGTGACAAAGTAATTGTCATGGGCGGTATCATTGGTCCTTTCAGTATTGCCGGTCAGATTATGGATATCACGAAAATGCTGATGGAAGCCTTTAAACGTCCCCAAAACATAAAACCATATATTGATGTGGGGGAACGGGCCGGCACAATGCTGGCCAAGGCTATGATAGACGCCGGGGCTGACGTAATCTGTGTGGAAGATATGATGGCCTCCCTTGATATGATCAGTCCGAAGATTTACCGGGAATTGGTGGCGCCGGCAGAAAAGAAGCAGTTTGAGGCTTTGCCTGTGCCTACGGTCCTGCATATTTGCGGCAAACTGGACAACATCATTGTTGACATAGCCAGAACCGGCTGCAGCGCCATCAGCGTTGAGCCCGTAGTTAATGTACCGGAGGCCCTGGCCAAGTTTAAGGCTGAGGGCATAACCACCCCCGTTGTAGGCGCGATTGACCCAGTTAATACTCTGTTCCATGGAGATATTGAAAAAACCAGGGAAGAGACCCGTGCCTGCATAGCCAAAGGCTTTGCCATGATTTCCCCTGGATGCGCCGTACCTCCGGCAACTAAAACTGAAATCCTAAGGGCAATTGTGGAGACTGTTAAAGAGACCAGGTAAAAAAGGAGGTATTCGGGTATGGAATACAACGTAATATTTCAGCCTTCCGGGCGACGGGGCAAGGTGCCTGAAGGCAAGACTTTGCTGGAGGCTTCCCACGAGCTGGGCGTTGATATAGAGGCCCCATGCGGAGCTCATAAAGTTTGCGGCAAATGTAAAGTGAAGATAGAGACTGGTTTTTTCGAAAAGTTTGGCATGGACTCACAAATGGCACATCTTTCACCATTAACCGAAGAGGAAAGAAAAAGCCTGAAAGAGGAAGAAATCGCCGATAACTACCGGTTAGCCTGTGCCGTCGAATTGCACGGCGACATCCTGGTTTTTGTACCGGAGGAAAGCCGCAAAGCAGACCAGGTGGTTCTGGAAACCGGCAAGGACCGGACTTTCAAACTGAATCCGGCTGTTAAGAACTATTATGTAGAGCTTACCCCTGCCACTCTGGAAGATCACAGGGACGACTTAAGAAGGCTTCAGGATGCCCTAAAAGAGGAATTTGGCCTGAATAACCTGAGCATGGATTACTTTGTGCTCAAGGAGCTGCCCAACCTCGTCCGTCAGGCAGACTGGAAAGTAACCGCATCAGTGCTTTATGATCGGGAAATCATTGACATAAAACCCGGCTTCGCCCGCCAGTGGTACGGTATCGGCATTGACGTGGGAACCACGACTGTGGCGGCTTACCTGTGTGACCTCGGCAGCGGCAAGATGCTTGCCAAGGATGGTATGATGAACCCACAGGTACGTTATGGTGAAGATGTGCTTTCCCGGATTACCTATGCCATGATGAATGATGACGGCAGAAAAAAACTGCATGACGCTATCATCGAGGGAATAAACACACTGGCTGCCAGGATGACAGAAAAAGCTGGCCTGACAACCAACGATGTACTCGAAATGACTCTGGTATTCAATACCGCCATGCATCACTGCCTGCTCGAACTGGAACCCCAATACATGGGCCGGGCGCCCTTCACGCCGGCGATTTCAGCGCCTTTTGACGTTAAAGCCCGTGACCTCGGGATTAAGATTAACAAGTCAGGAAATATTCATATACTGCCGGTTGAAGCCGGTTTCGTTGGTCCTGATAACGTTTCGGTGCTTATTGCCGAAGAACCGTATAAGCAGGAAGAAGAAATCCGCCTGATTATTGACATTGGCACTAACGGTGAAATCGACCTCGGCAATAAACATAAACTGCTCTCCACCTCTTGCGCAACAGGGCCTGCCCTGGAAGGAGCACAAATTAAGTTTGGCATGAGGGCCGCGCCGGGAGCCATCGAAAGACTGCGCATAGACCCCGAAACCCTGGAATGTACATATAAAGTAATCGGCAACAAAGAATGGCACGGGCGCGGAATCAGTGCCGGAGCCAAAGGAATATGTGGTTCCGGGATTATTGACATGGTTGCCGAGGTCTTTAAGGCCGGAATTATTGACAAAACCGGCCGGATAAACAAAAAACTGAATACTGACCGCCTGCGGATTGACGAACAGGGTAAACCGGAATATATCCTTGTATTTGCAGAAGACAGCGGTATTGGTAAAGATATTACGGTAACCCAGGGTGATATCCGTGCCGTCCAGTTGGCCAAAGCCGCACTTTATGTGGGCGCCAAAATGCTGATGAGACACCTGGGTGCTGAAAAGATCGACCGGGTAACCCTGGCCGGGGCTTTCGGCAGCTACATAAATCAGGAATCGGCCATGGTGATTGGCATGTTCCCTGACTGCGACCTGAGTAATGTGCACGCTGTCGGTAACGCTGCCGGGGACGGCGCCCAGGCCGCCCTGCTGGATAAAGGGAAACGGATTGAGGCTCGCGACGTGGCGGCAAATGTGCAGTTTATCGAAACCGCCGTCGAGCCCGACTTCCAGCAGAGGTTTGCGGAAGCTATGGCCTTCCCGCACAGTATTGACCCCTTCCCGAGCATCCAGCATATACTGGACAAAATCCCTGACAGGAAAAAGAAGGCAGTATAAATGAAAGAAAGAGGTGAAAAAAATGTTTTCCTTCAGTAAGCCTCAAAAAACCTGTAAAATTGGCGACATCTTAGTGGGCGGACAACCGGGTGAAAACCCGCCGCTGCTAATCTCATCCATGTTCCATAACGGGGATAAGATCCTTGAAAGCCGCAAAGAACGGAAGTTTGACAAAGCCAAGGCCACAGAATATGTAAAGAGGCAGGAAGAATTGTCCGAGCAGTCTGGTATCCCCGCCCTGGTAGCCATGGTAGCCACTTCTGTCGACGAGATGAAAGCGTATATCGATTTCTTCACTTCCATCAGCGACAAACCCTTCGGTATAGACATGTGGGTGCAGGAACCGCGCCTTAAGGCCATGCAATATGTTGCCGAGCAAGGACTTTCCGACAAAGTCCTGTACAACAGCATAACCCCCTGGGATAAGGATATACCGGGGCAGGTCCGGCAACTTAAGGAGATGGGCTGCAAGCATATTGTCGTCCAGGTGTTTGACCAGGATGACCAGACCCCCGCCGGCAGGGTAAAATCCTTCCTGAAAATGATGGATACTATCGGCCACGATTCCTTTGAGTCGGTTCTGGTCGATACTTCCGTGATGAATCTTCCCGCAATATCTTTCTCCGGCGTAGCCTGCAAAATGATAAAAGAGGAATCCGGCTGGCCCTCCGGCGTAGCCGCATCCAACGGAACATACATGTGGAAAGAAGCTCGCGAAATGTGGGGACCGGACGGTTTTGCCGCAATGAACACCGCCGGTCAGGCCGTTTCCGTTCTTCTGTGGAGTGACTTCTTCTTCTCCGGACCAATCGTTAATATCCCCAAACTCATTCCTGCAACTGTCTCCACTACACTGGTTCTTGCCACCCTCGTGTACCAGCAAACCGGCAAAATAACCGGCAACCAGAACCACCCGATATATAAATTCTTTAATGAATTTGCCCAGAAACTTGCCGGCAATAATTAGCGCTTTATAAATTGCCGTCTTAAAAGGAGGAAAAAAAATGAGTGAATTAACTCCCCGCGAGCGTGTGCTGCGCACGTTGAAAGGTGAAGAAGTTGACCGGCCGGCATGTTACAGTGGGATGGGCAACGTAACCACCGCCGGTTTGGATCAATTCGGTTATAAGCTGGCAGAAGTCCATGGAGACGCCAGGAAAATGGCCAATTCCGCAGCCAGCTCATATAGACTCTTCGATTATGAATGTGCGGTGGTGCCTTTTGACCTTTGCGTGGAGGCCGAGGCTTTGGGTTGTGTAATGAACCCCTACGAAGACGTTGATTTACTTCTTTATCCTACAATCAAAGAAAAAATTGTTCACCAGGAATCTGACATGACCTCTTTTAAAATACCCGAGAATCTCGCCGAATCCGGCCGGGTACCGGTGGTAGCTGAGGCAATTAAAATTCTGAAGGCGGAAATTGGCAATGACGTTCCTATTGGCACCTATTTTTTGGGGCCCTTTACCCTGGCCGGTCAGATTATGGATTTAAATGATCTTTTCAAATTATCGTTCAAAAAGCAAAAACTGGTCGCCGAAATGCTGGACCGTTTGGCTGACGTAATCATCAAAATTATTCCTGTCTACGAAGCTGCAGGGGTGGATTACATTTGTATCAGAGAAATGGGTGCAACCACCGATATCTTAAGTCCGAAGATATTCAAATCGCTGATTCAGCCGCCTCTGGTGAAGATTGCCCAAAATATCAAGGTGGCCAAGATTCTGCATATCTGCGGAAGCACCAATTCAGTAATCAAAGTTATGAACGAATGCGGCTATGACGCCATTAGCATCGAACAAAAGAACGACATGGCCCGGACCAGGGAAGATATAGGAAACAGCCCCCTTGTTTTTGGCGCCCTTGATGCGTACAATGTCCTTGTTAACGGTACGCCCGAAGATGTTCGCAAGGCAACAGTCAAATGCCTGGAAGACAGCCTGGATGGCATCTGGCCGGGATGCGATATCTGGCCAACTGCCCCCGTTGCTAACTTAAAGGCCATGACGGATACGGTTAAAGAATTCGGTGCTCAAAAATGGCAGCGAAAAGCAGCGGTCAGGTAGCCGGTTATAAAGAACAAATTTAAAGGAGGATGGAATTAATGAGTAAAGATCAGGAAATACTGGATCGCCTGAGAGACGGTGTGATTGAATATGACGAAGATGCAGTTATTGAGGCTGCAAATAAGGCCCTTGAACTCGGTATGGCAGCCGAAAAGGCAATTTTTGACGGGCTCGTAACGGGGATCGAAGAAGTAGGCCGGCTTTATGAACTGGAAGAAATTTTTGTTCCGGAAATGTTACTGGCAGCCGATGCCATGTACGCAGGCTTAAACATTCTAAAACCACACATGAAAAAGCGGGAGGGCGGCATAAAAGGACAGGTAGTCATGGGCGTGGTCCAGGGAGACGTGCATGATATCGGTAAAAACATTGTTAAAATGATGTTTGACGTAGCCGGTTTTGAAGTCCATGACCTGGGCCGCGATGTTCCCCTTGAAAAGTTTGTGGAGGAACAGTTGAAAACAGATTCCGAACTGGTTTGCCTATCTGCTATGATGACCACAACCATGGTAGGCATGAAGGATATTATTGCTAAAATTAAGGAAAAGAACCCCAAAGTAAAGATCATGATCGGTGGCGCACCCGTTAACGAAGAACTGGCAGGCAAGTGGGGTGCCGACGGTTATGCCAAGGATGCCAATAACGCGCTTAAAGATGCCATCAATATGGTTAGTTCTTTGAGAAACCTATAATTTTATTAGGCTTGCCCTGGGTAATCTCTCCGGGGTAAGCCTATAATATTTTGAAAGGATTAACGGCCATGAAGGATATATCTCGCCAAAAAATATGGGCCAGACTTAAAGCAGGTGTCATAAATTACGATGAGGAAATTGTCGTAGAAGCTGCCCGGGATGTCCTGAGATATGAACTGGGCGTTTATGAAGCGGTAATGAAGGGTTTGGTTTCAGGTATTGAGGAGGTTGGTGAATTATACGAACGGGGGGAGTATTCCGTACCGGAAATGCTGATGTGTTCCGATGCTTTGTATGCAGGCTTGGATATTTTACGTCCCTGTTTAAAAAAGAAAGAGAGGAAAATAAAGGGTCAGATCTTGATTGGAGTCGTCCAGGGCGATGTTCACGATATAGGCAAAAACATAATCAAGATGATGTTTGACGCAGTAGGTTTTGAGGTATACGACCTGGGACGGGATGTTCCCGTTGAACAATTTGTTAACGAGCAACTACGAACAGATTCCGATATTGTGTGTATATCGGCGATGATGACTAACACGATGTACGGTATGACAGAAATAATCAACAAAATCAAAGAAAAAAACCCTAAAGTAAAAATTATAGTAGGGGGTGCTCCCCTCAACGAACAAATTGCCCTTAAATGGGGAGCTGACGCCTATGCCCGGGAAGCTAACAATGCCATAAAATGTGCCATCAAGATGATTTCATCATTAAAAAATTTAGAAACCACTTAAACATACCTGATTAACTACACTCATTTTATATAAACGGTGTAAGCGGGAGATTAAATGGTCGAATTCTGGGGTTAAATTGCGAAAACTTAAGCATTTTTGGCAAAGGGTTATAGTTACTACATGTGGAACAATTAAGTAGTATTTTTAAAAAGAACAAAATTTTAAGAGGTGGGACAATTGTGGACCGAAAATCGAAAAATGGGCAGGATTTATCGGTCTTGGGAAAAGTTTATCGACAACTTTGAGCTGGAACCATATGTTATCAGACCGTTAATAGCTAATTCCTGGCACCGCAGTTTACGAATGAAAGTGGATCCCATGACACCACTAAACGAAATTCGCTTTTTAAGCCAGAATCAGATTAAAAAAAGAATTGAACGGCGAAAGAAATTAGTTGATGCTGCTACGCCATTTATGTCCCATTTATATAATTTTGTAAAAGGATCAGACACGATAGTATGTCTGGCCGATGACAACGGAATTATTCTGGATGTATTACTGGATCCGGTTATTCAATATAATACCAAACATTTATGTACAGAAATCGGCTCCGACTGGAGCGAATCGATCTGCGGGACCAACGCCATTGGCACTGCATTATTTGAAAGAAAACTTGTACAGATAACATCAACGGAACATTATTGCAAGGTCCTTCATGAATTGACAGGTTCAGCTGCCCCCATATTTAGTCCAGAAAAAGAACTGCTTGGGGTTTTATGCATCCTCTGCCTGTGTCAGAATGCCCATGCCCATACACTGGGCATGGTTGTTGCCGCTGTTAATGCAATAGAAAACCAGCTCATAAATCAGAAAACATCTTATGAATTATTGCTGGCTTACAATAAAGTCACCACTGCTATTGAAACCCTGAATGAAGGTATAATTGCCATTGAAGCGAATCAGCAGATTACTCAGCTGAATTCTGTCGGGGCGAGGATACTTCATATAAAACATGAGGATTGTATTGGGAAATTTGCCTCCGATGTTTTTGGCGCGGATTTTCCCTTGTTGGACGTGATAACTAAGGGACAGGATTTTGTTGATAAGGAAATTTTCATCGATACCCCTGCAGGGGGCAGCCGCTTTACTTCTACTGCCAAAGCTTTAAAAGACCACTTCGGCAATATTACCGGAGTGATTGCCACCCTCAGGGAGCTGGATTCCGTACATAAATTGGTTACCAAAATGGTAGGGGCGCAGGCAACTTTAACCTTTGACGATATAATCGGCAATGACCCTCAACTGCTCACCCTTATTCAAAGGGCAAAAAGGGTGGCCAGGAGCAGTTCGACTATCCTTTTACAGGGCGCAAGCGGCACTGGTAAGGAAATGTTTGCCCAGGCCATCCACAATGCCAGCGGGAGACGCTGCGGACCCTTTGTGGTGATTAATTGCGGCGCTATACCACGGGAATTGGTGGAAAGCGAGTTGTTCGGTTATGAGGACGGCGCCTTTACTGGGGCAAAAAAAGGCGGCCGGCCGGGTAAATTTGAACTGGCCAGCGGCGGAACGATTTTTCTGGATGAAATCGGGGATATGCCCCTTGATATTCAGACCAGTCTGTTGAGGGTATTACAAGAACGACAGGTAACCAGAATCGGGGGCCAGAAATCCATCTCCGTCAACACCAGGGTTATCGCTGCCACTAATAAAAACCTGGCCGAGGAAGTTGAGAAAGGGAATTTCAGGTTAGACCTGTATTACCGGCTTAATGTCATTAACCTGCAAATCACGAGCCTCAGTGAACGTCCAAAGGACATACCGTTTTTAGTCCAGTATTTCGTTAATAAGATCAGCCGTCGTTTAGGACAAGACCCTCCTCTGATCGCCCCGGAATTTTATGACTGCCTCACGGAATACAGCTGGCCGGGAAATGTCCGGGAGCTGGAAAACGTTATCGAGCAGGCCTTAAATATAGTTGAAACAGATATTTTGGTTCCTGACCACCTGCCTGCCAAGATATATAAGCTCAAAACACAGCCCCGGAAGAAAGACGATGACACAGAAAAGCTTAAAAACGCCGAAGCCAAACTGATTAAAGATACCCTCGATATATGCCAGTGGAATATATCAAAAGCCGCTTCAACCCTAGGTATCGGACGAAATACACTTTACCGGAAAATCAGGAGATATAATCTTTACGAGGAGACAGAAGGCTGCTAACGGTAAAAGGGGGGTCGGAAGTTGAAGATTGACGATTATTCGAATATCTTCGTTCGGTATGACCTGGTGACAGAAAGTCCTTATCATTGCCTTAACAGGGCTGCCAATGAGAACAGGAAAATACAAAAGGTTATTGAGTGCGTTATACTGGGGGACCTCGAAAATATAGTTGATGCCGTTAATGCCGCTCTGGAACAAGAAGATCCGGTTGATGTGATTTACAACGGATTAATTAAAGGGATAAACGAAGTAAGTATCTTGTGGGATGAAGGTGTATACTATCTTCCCCAGACACTTATCGCTTCAGATGCTATGTTAATTGGGCTGGAGATATGTGAAAAAAAACTGGGGCATCCCGTGAAAAAAAGGGGATTAGTAATTACCCATACAGCCGAAGGAGATATCCATGATCTTGGACAAAAAATTGTAAATACACTCCTTAGAGCGAGCAGCTACGAAGTAATAGACCTCGGAAAAGATGTCCCGGTGGAGATAGTTGTAGCAGAAGTAAAAAAACATAAACCGGATATTCTATGCGGTACAGCTCATCTGAGCACTACCATGAGTGTTTTTAAGGATATTTCCGACCGGCTGAAAGCAGAAGGCCTGGAAATTCCATTTGTTTGTGGCGGTGGCGGAGGAGTCACCGAAAATTTTATAACCAGTTTTGCATTGGGCATTTACGGCAAAGACGCCTCCTGGGCGCCGAAAATCGCTGAAGATGCCTGCCGGGGGATAGATTGGCAACAAATAAGACGTAAATATAACGGGTAGTATGGCCTACCGTATTGCTCGTTTTTATTTGCCCTGGTACACTGTGTCGTTTCGTTACAGTTGCCGGAAGCCCAGCACAAAGTATAGACAAGGTCATCTTTCCTTAATGTTCCCTGTACATAAATGGTGGAATGTTCCGTAATGGAACATATCAACTTGAATCTTAAAGCTTTTATGCTTATTTAAATATTTATTATCCCAGGTAAAACCAAGAAAATCAACAATTGGTTTATTATTCATAATATTTTTCCAACACACCCGTTTTTGGCATGGTAATTGCAAATAGATTTGCTTAATACCTTCAAAATATCGGTTGCCATGCCAGAATGGGAGGAGGGGAAAATCAAGAAAGATTAATCATGCAAACAGTCCGATAAATTAGTTCAGTAAACCAAAGAGGGAGGTTGGAAAAACATGCCGAAATTCGACAAAATGGCTTACGCAAGTGCAGATGAGATGATTTTCGGAACAGCCAAAAATCCTGTTAAGTACGGTCGTGACTTTACTGTTGGGGGAGGCTATGTATATCCTGAATTAGTCCCGCATCCCAGACCGGGTACAGAATCAACCAAGAAAAGCTTAGTTAAGGAATATGAAAAAATGGTCACCGACGTTCTGGATCGCTGTGTAGCAATTGGTATCCCGGGGATACAGATTGAGCTTGAGCACGTCTACCAAATGACCAAAAACCCCGATTGGGGCGGTGAGATTGCTGCGGCAACAAAATATTTACAGGAAGAGTATCACCGCAAATATGGTTTAAAAAGTGCCATCAGAGCCACCATTGCCGATTTCCGGAAACCGGACGAAGAAGATATCAGAAACAGCGTGGCTATGGAGACCCAGTTAAAGACTTTTGAGAGCAGCGCCGTCGGCGGCGCCGACAATTTGTCCATTGAGTCGGTTGGCGGAAAAGAAATTTCTGATTATACAATAGTTCGTCAGGACATTCGCGGGACATTGTTTGGTGTTGGTGTGCTGGGCAGCCGGGATATGGAGTTTATGTGGAAGAAAATCGTTGACATCGCCGACAGGTACGGGGTGACCCCTGGCGGTGACACCAACTGTGCCCAGGCTAACGTAGCCATGTTTATGGCGGGCGGTTATCAGGATCGCTCTGTTCCCCATACCTTTGCTGCTTTGACCCGGGCAATCTCTGCTGCCAGAAGCCTGGTCGCTTATGAGCAGGGAGCGAAAGGGCCATCCAAGGATTGCGGTTATGAGGATGTCATCATCAAGGCTATCACAGGTATTCCCATTTCGATGGAAGGAAAAACCTGTGCATGTGCCCACAGTGACCTGGTAGGTAACCTGATTGGCGCCTGCTGCGATCTCTGGAGTAATGAGGCTGTTGAATATCATGATATGTTTGGTGGTACCACAGTAGCCGTATTTACAGAGATTCTGGGTTATGACGTAGCTCTCATGAACACCGCTGTTGAAATGGGTCATGCAAAAATTCTGAAAGAACTGATGGTTGAATCTGATAAGTACCGTGATACTCACGGCTTTATCCTCTGTCCGGAAAACGCTTACGAAATCGGAAAAGCAATCGTAGCTAACAATTCATCTTATTATTCAAGAGCAAAAGCTGCTGCCATAAAGGCAGGCGAACTGATGCTTGGCGACAGCAAGCTTCAGATGTCCGCTTTTGAAAAAGAAGCCCTCGTTTCTGCAATGCGGACTCTTGAAAGTCTGCCTGAAAAAGAAGAGGATTTCGTCAGTGAATGTACAGATATATACAAAAAGCTTATCCCGGGTTTTTCATTAGCTAACTATGGTCTTTAATGATTAACAGCCGGCGTAAGGCCTGCCAGTAAATTACTAAGGAGGGACAAAAATGGCAACTGTGGCAAATTACGCGAATATCTTTGTAAGATTTGACCTCGTTGGTGCAAGTGAAGCCAAAGGGGCTAAAGCGTCCAGTAAGGATACCTCACTGCAGAAGGTTTTAGAGTGCGTTCTGGAGGGTGACAGTGACAATATCGTAGCCGTAGTTAATGAAGCTCTGGCCAATAAAGAGCCGATGGAAGTAATAAATGACGGTCTGATTAAAGGAATGAACGAAGTAAGCAGATTATGGGATGAGGGCGAGTACTACCTTCCCCAGGCCATTGTAGCTTCTGATGCAATGCTTATTGGTTTGGATGTATGCGAGAAAAAGCTCGGTAAAACCGTTGAAAAAAAGGGCACAGTAGTTACCCATACCGCTGAAGGTGATATCCATGACCTGGGTCAAAAGATCGTTAATGCCCTTCTTCGGGCCAACGGTTTTGAAGTAGTTGACCTCGGTAAGGATGTCCCGGTAGATGAGGTCATTGCCGCCGTTAAAAAGCACAAACCGGTAATGGTAACCGGCACAGCGCTAATGACCACTACAATGACGGCTTTTGAACGGATCTCCAACCGCCTGGTCAAGGACGGTTATAAAATCCCCCTCGTATGTGGTGGCGGTGCAGTGTCCCAGGAATACGTTGCCGGTTATGAACTCGGGGTCTATGGCAAGGACGCATCTCAGGCGCCGGGTATGGCCAGTGACGCAACCAACGGTATGGAGTGGAGTCAGTTAAGGGAAAAATGGAACGGTTAAATTAAAATTAACCCGGGCTCCTCTTTATAGGGGCCCGGGTTAAAAAACAACCAAGAGGTAACGCATTATGCATGTTGACGTGATTAACGGATTGTTAGGAGCAGGCAAAACCACGTTCCTGATTAACATGTTAAAACAAATAAGCGGAGACGAAAAGGTTGCTGTGCTCGTTAATGAATTTGGAGAAATAGGGATCGATGGTGATATTTTATACGGGCGGGGGGCAGATGTTGTTGAACTGCCAAACGGCTGTATCTGTTGTACCCTCACTGCCGACTTGCGTAAACAGATTGGGGTGATAGCCGAAACCTACCACCCTGAAAGGTTGCTTATTGAGCCAACCGGCGTGGCCACAATCAAAAATCTGCTGGGCATACTCCGTAGTCTCAGTCTTGAAAAGTACATTGATGACATCCGGGTCATTTTGGTGCTTGATGCCGGCATGTTCCGGGAAATATTCATGCAGAACAGGGGTTTTGTTGAAACTCAGATACAAATGGCTAATGTTATTATTCTTAACAAGTGTGACAAGGCAACTCCCGGGGAAGTAACACAAATTGTAAATGTGATCAGAAAAATAAACGGCCCTGAGGAAGTTTTATTAACCACCTACGGGCAAGTTTCAGAAAGACTCAGGCTCAAGCCAATGCTTCAACCGGCCACGGTCATGGCGGGAGATAAAGTAATTCATGGCTGTCATCATGAATTGCCTCTGAAAAAATACGAACAGTTCGGAACCGTATGTAAAGATACCTTTAATGCTGATAAATTGAGGGAATTTTTCACTCATCTGAGAGACAGTCGTTACGGCGATATTGACAGGGCAAAGGGTATTTTTCAAATTGGGGATGATCATTGGATCAGATTACAATTGGCGTCAAAGGAGATTGAGGAAGTACCGGCCGACAGGGCTATAAAAGCCAGTAAAATTATTATTATTGGAACTCAAATTGACAGGGAAAAATTAAAAAATGCGCTAAACAACTGTATACTCTAACGGGGGGAATTAACATGAGCCAAATTGGTATCGCACTTGATTTGGGAACCAGCGGGTTTCGGGGACAGGCAATTGATTTAAAAGATGGCCGGATTATAGCCACCGCCATTACAGCCAGGCATCCCTTACCGGGAGCCAATGTAATGGATCACCTCAATTTTGCCCTTGAGGCCGGGCAGGATGTTGCTCACAGTCTGGTAGTCGAAACGGTTAACCAGGTTCTTGATCACCTGCAGACCCCCCGGGATGAGATCAAACGTCTGGCAGTATGCGGCAACCCAATTCAATTGTCTCTGTTTGAGGGAATTGAGATCCGGGACCTGGCCTTCGCCGGTGAACGCAAGAAGAGTATCCTGGGTATATCACCGCCAAACAGGGATGCCAAACAAATCCCCGCCGGGGCTATAAAAAGGCTTCAGCTTGCAGAAGATGCAGAGATTTATATCCCTCCTGCAGTAAGGCATGAAATTGGGGCAGATGCCCTGGCGATGATGATAAAGTCCGGTTTCCTGGAAAACCAGGAGATTTCACTGGTAACGGATTATGGCACCAACGCTGAAATGGCCCTTAAAGTCGGAGATAAAATAATTACAGGTTCATGTGCGGCAGGTCCGGCGCTGGAGGGACAGCACATTGAATTCGGTATGCTGGCAGCTCCCGGCGCTATACATGATATACAAGCCGAAAAAGTAGGATACCGGTGTCAAGTCCTGAATTCCGAGATGGTGAGTGTCTCCGGTGACTTAATTGATTTAACTGCAACAATGGTCATTGAAAAAGGTTTGACTGAAATCACCGGCATCACAGGTACCGGTGTTATCTCAATTATTTACGAAGGGTTAAAAGCCAATCTTATAAGGCTGCCCCAAATCAAAACCCAGGACAGAAGACTCCACCTCGGCAGCCAGGTGGCCTTTAGCGAACATGATATAGTTGAAGCCGGCAAAGCCATAGGCGCAATCAGGGCCGGTTTTATCACCTTGGTTAAAGAAGCCGGTATTCAATTGAGTGATATCAAGACCGCTTATATGGCCGGCGCCTCCGGTACTTATGTAAATGCCTGGACGGCCCTGCAGGTTGGATTGGTGCCGCCGGGAGTCAGCAAAATATATCAGGTTGGCAACACTTCACTTGCCATGGCCCGGGATATGGTTTTAAAGCCTGAGCTGCTTTGGGAATTGCAGCAGCTTGTGCGGCAGTTGCGGTCAAACCATTGTATGTTTGGTGATTCGCCGATTTTTGAAAAGGCTTATTTGCTGGAACTGTCTCTATGGGGGGAAGGGATGCCCTGGAAACAGTATTACCGTTTCAGTAAGCTTTACAAGCTGCCGGAATTAATCAACCCCAGCCAAAATCCTGAAATAATAAGATTGTATGACCGGGACATTCCTGAATTGGGTTATCGGGGAGTGAGCTTTATAGACCCTGTTGGTTATCCTTGTCATATACAGTTTGCAAGCTGTACCCGTTGTGGGAACTGTATCAGCAAATGTCCTGAAAAAGCAATCAGTTTTGTAAATAGTGATAATAATTACATTGCCGTTAGACCAGACCGTTGTAACGGCAATGCCTGTAAAAAATGTGAAATTAACTGTCCCGAAAAGGTTTTTAAATTTTCATTGATAAATTTTGTTCCTGAAAAATCTAAGGCTTAACCCTAACAAATGTCCGGCGACACAAACATACTGCTTCCACTGGAGGAAATATTAGACAAAGTCTTATTTGACCGATTTTTTGTCTATTACGGACTCACAACCTATCACCTTCAGTAGTTCTTTTTGTCTGCCGGAAGGTTCTGTGATACTCAATATGTCATTGTATAGAAAATAGGCCAACATACAGATGGTCACATAAACGGTTGACAGTTTCAGGGGAGCGTTAAACAGTGTCCTGGACGAAGCCGTAAACCCGGTTTACGAAAAAATTGAAGAAACCTACAAACACGCCATGACCATCGGTGACTTTGCAAAAGCCGAAATAATAACGCAAAAGATTTTAGCGGAATTAGCGGAATTAATTGAAATGATGGACAAAAACTTAAAGAAACTTGTGGGTTAAAAGATAAAACCGGCTGACCTTTACCAGTCTTTCCATAAGGAAATAGTTCAAATAGACATGTTATAATGAGTTAACATAATGTCGAAAGAGGGAGCAGGCAATGAACGTCTTACCCAGTTTTCTTTTTGGCAACGAGTATTCCCTCTATTTTTTTTACGGTTTTGCTTTTATCCTTACAGGTTTTATTCTGGCGTTAAGAGTAAAATCCAAATATAAAATAGGAAACAAAATATGGTTACTGGCGGCTTTTGCACTTGTTCACGGAGCAGCCGAACTCCTGCACAGCTGGATATATTTACAAAATAATTATATTTATCATTATAACACCACTATAGCTTTCATTATTGAAAGGGTATTACTGGCCGGATCATTTACCTTTTTGTTCTTTTTCGGCATCGAATTGGTCCTGTTTGCTAAACCCCAGTGGGGATTTATGAGAGCGGTTCCGGCGTTATTATTTATCAGCTGGTTTACTTATTTCATCGGATGGGAGACTCTAATTAAAGGTATAGTTGACCATGAAAATATATATTTGAGTATTGTTACAGCCCGGTATTTTCTCGGATTTCCATCGGCTCTCATCACGGCTGTGGGGCTATATATGCAGTTGAGAGCAACTAAAATCCCCCACTTGGCGAAATATGTCAAGGGAAGTGCTTTTTCTTTTGGTTTTTACGGTTTAATGACCGGGGTTTTTGTCCGGCCCGGGAATTTTTTTCCCGCCAACGTTATTAACACCGAGAATTTATATGCTTTTACCGCTATCCCGGTTGAAGTTTTCAGAATGATTTGCGCAATAAGTATTACCTACTTTATTATGAAAACTCTTCAGGTTATTGATGACGAAGTCATCAGGCGGCTGGAACTGGCGGAAATTACCCAGGCGGTATTTGAGGAAAGGGAAAGAATCAGCAGAGACCTCCACGACGGGGTATTACAATCAATTTTCTCAGTAGGTCTCCGGCTTGAACGCTGTATGTTATCACACAAAGAAAAAATGCAACTTGCGGAAATGCAGGATGTGGAATTTGCTATCGACAGGTTAAATGTAGTAATGCATGATATACGGCAGTTCATCAGTAACCTGACAGTACCTTTATTTAGCCATGACATTCAGACAATTTCCGACAATCTCAAAGAAGAATTTAACTTGTACCCCGAATTTAATTTTCAATCGTTTATTACCGGGACCCCTGTGTGCCTGGATAATAACAAGCTGGTTGACATCTATTACTTTGTTAAAGAATCTTTAAGTAACTCACGAAAACATGCATTTGCCAAAAACGTTTCCCTTGAATTTCATTTTACGAAAAACCATCTAAGAGTAATAGTAAAAGATGACGGGATTGGTTTTGACCCACGAAATAATAATGATCAACAGGGGATGGGTCTTAAAAATATGTATGAACGGACCAAAAGATTAAAAGGGTTACTGACGTTCAATACCGGACCCGGCTGTGGTACGGAGATTGTACTCGATTTACCTGTTTGATACAAGGAGGGGAAATATGGATGACTATCAAAGTACTGATTGTGGATGACCATGAAGTAGTGAGGATGGGGCTTGTTTCTTTTATCCAGTGCCATTCCGACCTGCAGGTGATCGGTGAAGCGGAGAACGGGGAAGAAGCCGTGGTTAAGGCGCTGCAGCTGCAGCCGGATGTGGTTATAATGGATATTAGATTAGGGGAAGGTAAAAACGGCATTGAAGCCTGCCGGGAAATCCGGGCGGCAAATCCCGGGATCAAGGTAATTATGTTAACTTCATTTTCCGATGATGAGACCCTTGTTTCATCTATTAAGGCTGATGCCCAGGGATTTGTCCTAAAACAAACCAGGGGCCGGGAATTAGTGAATGCCATCAGGACCGTGGGCCGGGGCGAATCTCTGCTCGACCCGCTTTCTACGGCCAAAGTACTCGAGTTTATGAAAAAGACCACTGAAATGAATCCAGGCTCAAAACAGGTTTTATCCCTTCAGGAAAAAAAAATATTAGCCTTGATCGCGGAGGGAAAGAGCAACCGGGAAATTGCCAAAACCCTGTCACTAAGCGAAAAAACAGTAAAAAATTATGTCAGCAGTATCTTTCATAAGCTTAACTTCAGCAACCGGGCGGAAGCAGCCGCTTTTGCCGTGAGGTATAATTACAAATTGATGTAGACCGGGGTGTTTGATATCCACCCCGGCTTTTTTTATGCCGCTCTCGCGGCCGGTTCGGTTTAAGAAGCAAAAAAATTTATAAAAAATTATAGTTTCTAAAAGGTTTTTTCTGAAACTTAGAGAAAATAGTACATGTAAGAAAGTAAGACTCTCTTAGAAGGCTACCCTTTTGAGAGAGTCTTTTTACTAATCCGGGAAGGAGGGATGGATAACCGGCCCCGAACCGATTTTTATAAGATTTAAGGAGTGGTTATTTTGGTTCAGCCGTTGAAAGGCAAAGCAAAAATCCTGATACCGTTTCTAAGTTTGCTTTTTACCCTGGCCATTATTTCAGCCGTGGCAGCGGCAGATTCTCTGCCTGTACCGGCTGGCGGACCCGAAATAACCTTTGTCGGTGCAGGCAGGGAATTTGATACGCACCGGCCTGCCCTGGCCGTAAATTTAAAATCGGATGTTAAAATCAACAGCCAGGGCAGCGCCATGTGGGTAGATGGCCGGCAGGTTAACCCCGTGTTCAGTTACAGAGGGCATATGCAGCCTATACCTTACAGCGAGTATGAACAGTTTGTGGTGGACAGTTATCTTGACGCAACCTTAACTTATGCTCCCGAATCGCTCACCGACGGTATACATACCCTTAAGGTCACGGCGGCTGATGAAGCGGGTAAAACCAGTACGCAGGAATGGACCTTTTCCGTGGCCCAAAAGCCGTTGCTGAGCGGCCTGGAACCGAAGAACGGAAGCACTGTAAACACAAAGGGCCCGGCAATCAAAGCCGTCATAACGAATTCAAACGGCCCCGCCATCGATAAGACAAGCATCAGGCTGACCCTGGACGGGCGGCAGGTCATCCCTGTGCTCGCGGAAACCGGCGGGACGGTTAACCTTACATATACAGCGGATAAGCTGAACGACGATTCTTTTCATGACCTTTTCCTCGAAGCTGCCGATACTGCGGGAAACAGGGCTTCTGCCGGCTGGCAGTTCTACATCAACAGTAAAGGCGAGATGACAACTGATGCCCGGGCATGCGGCAGCTGCCACGGATTGAACCTCTTTAGCAAGTATGTCCATCAAAAGGGGCCTGACGAGGGTCTAAAGGGGAGCGGCGGCGCCTGCGGGCACTGCCACCGCAGCTACGAGCCGCAGTTTTGCGGCTACTGCCATAACGGCGACCCCTGGGCCATCCGGATGGGCCAGGCAGCCCCGGACCCGGGTTTTCAGGCAGACAAAGACTGTACTTTCTGTCATGCCCGGACACCGGCAATATACTCGGGCATGCAGTCCCAGACGATAGTCCGGCGCCAGATAAACACAGGTGTTCTACCTGCCAATCTCAGTTCATGGAACATCCTTACCCACGATATCCTGCCCCTGCATAACATTGCCAAGGGCAACTGCAATAACTGCCACTCGGTTTTCCTGACCCGGGAGCATAACAGGGTTACAAAAGAAGGAGTTCGTCTGGATTGTGCCACCTGTCATAATTCCATTGATCCCCTGGTTCAGCAGGCTGTAGCGAATAAGAATAAGGACTGTTCCGCCTGCCATGTCCGGGCTGACCACGAATACGTCCATACCGGCGGATTGGACAGTAACTGCCTGATATGTCACAGGAATGTCCTGACTCAGGAACACCTTGCCAATACTACCACCACATCAAAAAATTACACCTGTGACACCTGTCACGCGAGCAGTATCAAGGAAGTGAGCCGGGCTGTCAGGTCAGACAACTTAAACTGTGCCGGGTGCCATAAAGCAGGACATAACCTGAACATAGCCGACAAAGTCCCTGCGGATATCCCGCTGTACAGTTTATTTAGCTGGTCACTGCCTATGGAAGCTTCGGTCA
>JBMOPI010000305.1:0-19566 GCA_049324975.1 Bacillota bacterium | reverse complement strand
AAAATGCAAGGAAAAGTAAAATGGTTCAATGCCGAGAAGGGCTTTGGTTTCATTGAGACCGAAGAGGGCAACGATGTGTTCGTGCACTTCTCTGCCATCCAGAGCGAAGGTTTTAAAACCTTAGACGAAGGACAAAACGTTGAATTTGATGTTGTCGATGGCAATCGTGGCCCGCAAGCGGCTAACGTTGTTCGCCTGTAAGATAAGTCAAATAATGTGAGCAAGGGCATTTCCGGTTTCACGGAAATGCCCTTATTCGTTATCTTCGTTATCAATGGTTAATTTAACGGTTAAAAACGAATAAAAAAATGCAAATTATAGAAAAAGGATTTGAAAGGAGATTTAAAAAATGCCAACTTTTTATGAGATAGGCCTGAGTCAGGAGGTAATTCGGGCAACTACTAATATGGGTTTTGAGGAAATGACGCCTATTCAGGAACACACAATTCCGGTGGTCATGGAGGGCCGGGATATCATTGGCCAGGCTCAGACCGGTACCGGTAAAACAGCGGCTTTTGGTATTCCTTTGGTAGAAAGATTAGAGATTGAAGCGGCGAATATTGGTGGGCTTGTCATCACCCCCACCAGGGAATTAGCTGTCCAGGTGGCGGAAGAAATAAATAAAATCGGCCAGTTTAAAGGCGTCCGGGCCCTGCCGATTTACGGGGGGCAGGACATCAACCGGCAGATCAGGACGCTTAAGACTAAACCGCAAATCATTGTGGGCACCCCCGGGCGGTTAATGGACCATATGAGAAGAAAGACAATCCGGCTGCAGCAGGTAGCAATGATAGTCCTTGATGAAGCCGATGAGATGCTGAATATGGGGTTTATAGAGGATATCAAAACTATCCTCAGGGGAGTCCCGGAAGAACGCCAGACTTTGCTCTTTTCAGCCACAATGCCCAAACCTATTCAGGAACTGGCGCAGCGTTTTATGAAAAACCCGGAATTTATCAGTATAAAGGCAAAAGAGGTTACCGTCCCCAATACCGAACAGCATTACATTGAAGTCCAGGAAAAACAGAAATTCGATGTCCTCTGCCGGCTGCTGGATATCCAGTCACCGGAACTGGCCATTATTTTCGGCAGGACGAAGAAACGGGTGGATGAGCTTTCTGAGGCCCTGAACAAGCGGGGTTACTCCGCCGAAGGGATCCACGGCGACCTGACCCAGGCCAAGCGGGACAGTGTGCTGCGGCATTTCAGGGAAGGGGTTACCGAAATACTGGTGGCTACGGATGTTGCTGCCCGGGGCTTGGACATC
Organism: Bacillota bacterium; assembly: GCA_049324975.1. GTDB lineage: Bacteria > Bacillota > Thermincolia > Thermincolales > CAZWUW01 > JBMOPI01. The sequence goes on along the minus strand of JBMOPI010000305.1, from coordinate 18,299 downwards.
AGCGGTGTGACCCATGTTTACAATTTTGACATCCCCCAGGATCCGGAAAGTTACGTCCACCGGATTGGCCGTACCGGACGGGCAGGTAAAGCCGGTTTGGCGACAATGCTGGTGACACCCCGGGAGTTGAGCCACTTAAAGCTAATCGAACAGATCACCAAAAGAAAAATCGAGCGCAAACCCATTCCTACTGTAAGTGAAGCTATAGAAGGCCAACAACGGCTGGCAGTAGAGAAACTAATGCAGGCTGTCGGTGAAGGGGATACCCTTCAATACAAAGAACTGGCCGAGGGGCTGCTGGAGTCAACCGACTCTGTAACCCTTTTATCGGCAGCGTTAAAGTTACTTACCAGGGAACCTGGTACAACCCCGGTGAGGTTAACTGAGGAAGGGCCGCTGAGAATCAAAAAGCCAAGAAACGACAGGCATGAACAACCGGGGTTCCGCCGGAAACGTGAGGGCAAAGTCGGCAGGCCCCAGCATAAAAGACCAAAGCAGTCTAAAAGGATTTCCTGAAGGTAACGGTCTTAAAAGTAAATGACAAGGAGAAGGTTACGGGCCTTCTCCTTTTTGTGTCCTCTTTAATCTTTTAAGGTTTTTCAGACCCCGGCTGATTTCAATAACATGAGCGTCTTCGGCATTTAATTCCTGGGTGATGGCTTCCAGCGCCACCCAGGGGTCCACATGTTCCCCGCAGGTGAAGATGTCCAAAGCGGCGTAACCCAGTTCCGGCCAGGTATGAATTGTGAAATGCGACTCTGAGATAACGACTACCCCACTGACGCCCTGGGGCTCAAACCGGTGGAAGGCCACCTCGCGGATTTCGGCGTCGGCCTTGTTGGCGGCATTGACCATGATCTCCTCAATCAGTTTAAGGTTGTTTAGTTTATCCGGATTGCACTCCCAGATTTCAGCCAACAGCTGTATTCCTAAGGGTTGTCCCAATATACTCAACCGTCTGCCCCCTTTCGACTGTATTATGCCGCGGGTCCGGTCAATTTATAAATTTCAAGTATGAAAAGATATTTCAAGATTTACAAACTACCGCAAAAGTATTATAATTAAGGAAAATTTAACAGGCATAGCTAGGGGTGCCGCAAGGCTGAGAGGTGCGGGAGCATCAACCCTCGGAACCTGATTTGGGTAATACCAGCGAAGGGAAGCTATTAAGTGTTTAGATCAAAGGACACTGCAAAGCTTACCGCCGGGTAAGCTTTTTCTTTTACCCCAGGAAAATATAGCGCTCCTGCGGCATAAAAAAGGAGGGTGGCGCCTTGAAATTACAGGTCAATGGCCGGGAGACAATTTTAGATAAAACCATGACGGTCCGGGAATTTATACTCTCCAGGGACCTTGATCCAAACCTGGTGGCGGTCATGCACAACTCCGGAATACTGCCTAAAGAGGACTGGGACAGCACGGTTTTAAAGGAAAATGACGAACTGGAAGTATTGCGCTTTGTAGGGGGAGGCTAAATAAAATGAATGACGCATTAAAAATCGGCGGCAAAGAAATAAAAAGCCGGCTGTTCCTCGGTACCGGGAAATTTCCGTACGGAGTTATCCCGGAAGTGATTAACCGGTCCGGGGCGGAAGTAGTCACGGTGGCCCTCCGGCGGGCGGACTTCAGCGGCGGGCAGGAAGATATCCTTAGTTACGTACATAAGGACTGTATTTTAATGCCCAATACTTCGGGGGCCCGGGATGCGGCGGAGGCCGTGAAGATAGCCCGCCTGGCCAGGGCTGCGGGATGCGGCGACTGGATCAAGATAGAAGTCATCAAAGACAACAAATACCTGCTGCCGGATAACTATGAGACCATTAAGGCTACGGAGATCCTGGCCAAAGAGGGTTTTACGGTACTTCCTTACATGAGCCCGGACTTGATGGTGGCCAAAGAGCTGCAGGCCGTCGGCGCTGCGGCTGTAATGCCTCTGGGCGCTCCCATCGGCACCAACCGGGGATTAAAGACCAAGGAACTGGTAAGGATCCTGATTGATGAGATAGATTTGCCTATTATCGTGGACGCCGGCATTGGCAAGCCGTCTGAAGCAGCCGAGGCTATGGAAATGGGGGCTGCCGCGGTGCTTGTCAACACCGCCATTGCCACCGCCGAAAACCCGGCGGAAATGGCCGAGGCCTTTGGCCTGGCGGTGCAGGCCGGGCGCAAGGCTTACCTGGCCGGACCGGGCGCAACCAAAATATATGCCGAGGCGTCATCGCCCCTGACGGGATTTTTGCACGGGTAAGAACGGGAATTCTTCACGGATGATACAGGAGAAACGGCCATGAGCTTTTATGAAATCTACCAAAAATACAGTAACTTTGATTTTGCCGGATTTATCAAGGGAATCACCCCTGAACGGGTTGCCGCGGCTATTGAAAAGCCCTGTCCGGACCAGTGGGACTACCTGGCGCTACTTTCGCCGCAGGCGGAACCATTCCTGGAGGAAATGGCTCAAAAGGCGCACCGTTTAACCCTTCAGCACTTTGGTAAAGTAATCTTTCTTTACACACCTCTGTACCTGTCCAACTATTGTGTCAACCAGTGCAGCTACTGCAGTTTTAACGTGCGGAACAATATTGTGCGCAAGACCATGACCCTGGAGGAAGCGGAGCTGGAAGGGAAAGCGGTGGCGGAAACCGGGCTTAAGCACATCCTGCTCTTAACCGGCGAATCCAGACAACATGCCCCGCTTGAATATATCAGGGATTGCGTCAAAAAACTGCAGCGGTACTTCACTTCCATCAGCATCGAAATTTATCCCCTGGAAACGGTGGAATACGCCGAACTGGTTACGGCGGGGGTAGATGGTCTGACCATTTACCAGGAAGTTTACGATGAAAGGATATACGACCAAGTGCATCTCAAAGGGCCGAAGAAGAACTACCTCTACCGCCTCGATGCCCCGGAGAGGGCCTGCCGGGCCCGCATGCGGGCAGTCAACATCGGTGCTCTTCTGGGACTGGCCGACTGGCGCACTGAGGCGTTTTTCACCGGCCTGCACGGAAATTATCTGCAGAACAAGTACCTGGACACCGAAATCAGCGTCTCTTTTCCCAGGATGCGACCTCACGTAGGGGGGGTGGCGCCACAGTTTCCGGTGGCTGACCGGGACCTGGTCCAGATGATCCTGGCTATGCGGCTTTTCATGCCCCGGGCCGGGATAACCGTGTCCACCCGGGAGCGGGCCGAACTAAGGGATAACCTGATGCGGCTGGGGGTTACCCGTATGTCCGCCGGATCTTCCACCAGGGTGGGCGGCCGGCTGCATGAGGATGAAGGTGATGGGCAGTTTGAGATTTCCGATACCCGGGACGTCGCGGCAATGCGGCAGGCTATTGTAAAAATAGGATACCAGCCGGTCTTAAAGGACTGGCAGGCCATCTGATGCCGGATAAATCTGAACCCGTTACAGAGAAGCTTCTGTAAACGGGTTTTTTTCACCACAGGAAGTATAACGCGCCTGCGGTATAAAACTCCTGTATCGGTAAAAAATAAAACCATCACAGCAGAAAGGATGGTCGTTATGAGGCATAAAAAAACAATGCTGATAATTACTGTGATACTTGTTTTGCTGATTTCTTTCGGTGCCGCCCGGGTTTTGCAGGCCCAGCCGCCTACAGTAAACTGGGGTTCAACAGGGCAGCACGTCATTAACCTGCAGACCAAACTCAAACAATGGGGCTACTATAAAGGCGTTGTGGACGGAAAATATGGAGCCGGTACAGCCGAGGCCGTAAAATCCTTTCAACGTAAAAATGGCCTGACCGCGGACGGTGTCGTCGGACCGGCCACCTGGCGGGCGCTGGGATTGGGCGGTGTCAGCCGCCCGGCCACCTACAGGCCTTCCAGGGGTGTATCGGCCCGGGATGATGTCACTTTGCTGGCCCGGGCTATCACCGCCGAAGCAGGGGCGGAGCCTTATACCGGCCAGGTGGCGGTGGGTGCGGTGATCCTGAACCGAGTGGAGAGTCCGCAGTTTCCCAACACCCTGTCCGGCGTGATTTACCAGCCCCTTGCCTTTGAGTCCGTATCCAACGGCATCATCAACCGGCCCCCGCATGAGTCGGCTATCCGGGCGGCCCAGGATGCCATTAACGGCTGGGACCCCACCGGCGGGTCGCTGTTCTTCTGGAACCCGGCCAAGCCGGTAAGCAAATGGATTTGGTCCCGGCCCATCGTAACCAGAATCGGCGGACATGTCTTTGCCAAGTAACCGGTGACACATCATTGACAGGGAAAACATAGGAGGGAGAATATTGAAGAAACCGTGGTATGCGGCGGCCCTGGCCCTGGCCCTTTTGACGGTGGGCATCGGGTATTGGGGCTACGGTCAGTATTTACAAAAAAAACAACTGGAAGTTCTGTTAACCAACCGGAACAATAAAGCGTTTTTTGAGCTGGTAGACCACGTGGAAACCATGGAGGTGCTGCTGGCCAAAGGCCTGGTGGCCAATTCGTCCCGGCAGAACATGCTGCTTTTCTCCGACCTCTGGCAGCAGGCCAGCGCCGCCCAGGAAGATTTAGGGGCCTTGCCTGTGAGCCATGCCGTACTGGGCAGGACAGCCAAGTTTCTCGGTCAGGTGGGGGATTATGCCTTTTCCCTGGCCAAAAAAAACGCCCGCGGCCTTCCGGTCAGGAGCAGTGATTGGGACAGGCTGGCTGAATTGCATACGGAAGCCGGCGTGCTCGGCTCCGAACTGCAGCAGATTCAGGCCACGGCCAATAGTGGCAGGCTGAGTTGGCGGGAAATTGGCCGGGAAACCCGGACCAACATCAAAGATGCCAACAGGCAGCTGACTGCGGAAAGATTTGTCCGGGTTGACAAGCAGATGCAGGAATATCCTACGCTAATTTATGATGGACCTTTTTCCGACCATATCGAACGCCGCCGTCCCCTGGGGCTTACCGGCAAAACTATCACTTCCGGCGAAGCCCGCGCCATTGCCCTGGATTTTTCCCGGGTGGCTTCCGGCAAAAAGTATAATGTTACAGGAGTTTCGACGGTCAATGGAGTTATCCCGGCCTTCCGGGTGAACCTGCGGCCCGCCGGCGGGCGGGGGGAAGAAATAGTAATGGATATCAGCCGCCAGGGCGGGCATGTGGTTTGGATGCTGAACACCCGCCCCGTGGGCAGGAGCACTGCGGTAATGGACGCGGCCGGCAAAGCCGGGCAGTTTCTGGTAAACCGGGGCAAAAACAATATGGAAGCCACATACAGCCTGGAACAGCAAAATACTGTAGTAACCTCTTTTGCCTATAAACAGGATAATGTACTGATCTACCCGGACCTGATCAAGGTTAAGGTGGCCCTGGACAACGGTGAAATCGTCGGCTACGAAGCTATGGGCTACCTGATGTCCCATACCGTAAGAAAACTGCCGGAACCCAAAATTACGGCAGCCGAAGCCAGGCGGGAAGTCAGTCCCCGTTTGAAGATTAACAGCACAAAACTGACCCTGATCCCGCTGGAAACATTACAGGAAGTTTTGTGTTACGAAATCAGGGCAACTCTAAACAGTGACCCGTTTATCATTTATATTAATGCCCTCACCGGGGAAGAAGAACGGATCCTGCAGGTGATTGAGACCGGCGGCGGTCCCAGGACGATGTAATCTAATACCTCACGCGCCAGCGTTTGAGCCATTCAAGGAACCGGGGCGCCTGTCCCTCACCGGGGGCTGGTGTTTCCCCGGTTTCGGCCTGTCCCGGCGGCGTACCGGGGTAAGTATGCAGACCGCAGCTTTGGGTGGGTTCGGTGCCGGCCACAAAGACCGCTTCAATTGTATAAGGAGAAAAAGGAGTGGCCAACAACCCCGAGTCCGCACATATTTTTACCCTGACCAGCCCCTCCGGCATGGGAAATTCACGGACCGGCCGGTCTTTTAAAGCATCAGCTACAAAACGGGCCCATATGGGTGCGGCAATCTTTCCGCCGGTCGCCCCCACCGGTTTACGGGGGTCATCATAGCCGATATAGACCGTGGCAACCAGTTCCGGGGTGAACCCGGCGAACCAGGCATCGCGGTAGTCCTGGGTTGTGCCGGTTTTGCCCGCGGCAGGCCGCCCTACTGCTCCGGCCACGTTGGCCGCTGTACCGCCGGGGGCCAGCACTGCCCGCATCATGTCCGTGACGATGTAAGCCGTTTTCGGGTCGAGTACCTGAGTAATCTCAGGTTTATTTTCTTCCAGCACTTTACCGTCTTTGTCTTTGATTTTCAAAACAAAAAGCGGTTTTGTTTTTTTGCCGCCGTTAGCCAGGGGGGTATACCCCCCGGTAAGTTCCAGCGGCGTAATTTCCGAAGTACCCAGCGATATTGAAAGAAACGACCGCAATTTGCTATCGATCCCCATTTTTTTGGCATAATCCACGATACTGGCCGGCCTGATTTCATTAGCCAGTTTAACTGCCACCACATTGTCTGAGATGGCCAGCGCCTCCTTAAGGGTAAAGGGGCGGTTATGGTAGGGGCTGCTGCCGTAATCCGTCGGCCGGTACGGGATGCCGCCCGGCACCGGAAAAGCTACCGGTTCGCAGGTCAGGGTGGTGCCGGCGGTATAGCCCATATCGATAGCCGCCGTATACAGAAAAGGTTTGAAGGCCGAACCGGGTTGGCGTTTGGCCATGAAAGCCCGGTTAAATTTGGATTGGGAAAAATCCCGTCCCCCCACCAGGGCCCGGATCTGACCGGTGGCCGCATCCATGGCCACCAGGGCGCCGTTTAACTGCCGGTCTTTACCGGCCAGGCCTTCCGTGAAGGCGGTTTCCGCCGCTTCCTGCATATCCAGGTCCAGCGTGGTTTCGATGGTTAACCCGCCTGTAAAAAGCAGATTGGCGCCGTTTTCATATTTGGAGGTTACATATTTAATGACTTCATCGACAAAATAGGGGGCTTTGCCCCTGCTTTTCCCGGATGAAGCGAGGACCAGCCTTTCTTCATAGGCTTGGCCTGCCTCCTCCCGGGTAATCATGCCCAGGTCCGACATCCGGTCGAGTACGGTTTTTTGCCGGTCTTTAGCCGCTTCCCAGTTCTGAAAAGGGGAATAGTTATTGGGGGCCTTGAGCAGGCCGGCCAGCATAGCGCTTTCCGCCAGGTCAAGCTCACCGGCCGGTTTGCCAAAATAAGTCCTGGCAGCCACTTCAATGCCGTAGGCGCCTTCGCCGAAATAAACCTGGTTCAGGTACATTTCCAGGATCTGCTCTTTGGAGTACTTCCTTTCCAGCTGCAGCGCCAGCCAGGCCTCTTTGAACTTGCGCAGGAAGGTTTTTTCCCTGGTGAGGTAAAGGTTTTTGGCCGTCTGCTGGGTGATGGTGCTGCCGCCTTCCACAATTTTTCCGGCCCTGATGTTTTTCACTATAGCCCGGGCAATGCCCGGCAGGTCTAACCCGTGGTGTTTGAAAAAGCGGGCGTCTTCCACCGCAATAAATGCCTTGCGGGTTAAAGGCGGAATTTGCTCTATCGGCACCTGGACCCGGTTTTCCCGGAATAGGGTGCGGATGACCCGGCCGTTGACATCCAGGACTTTGGACGCCGTTGCCACTTCCGGTTCGGGCAGTTGGGGAAAAATGGAACAGCCCGCGGCCGACAGCGAAAAAAAGGCTGTTAACAGAAAAACGAATATATATTTTATGCGGTTTTGCCTGAGCATATCACTCACCAACTGTTCTGTAAACTTTCCTCCATATTATATCAAAAACATACTGCAATATGTAGGGAAAACGGTAGAAGAAAAATTTTTAGTAAATTTAGAAGATTTTAGCAGGAATTCTAAAAGGGATGGCGAATAATTATTATTTGCTATAAAGTATGTATAGCAGGATTGATGGTTTCGATTGGAGTGTCGTTTCGCGCATGATTGAAAGGGTTTTAGAGGAAGAAGTAGGCTGTGCCGGTAAGGTTCCGGCACATAAGAAGGAAACTGTTGTCATCATCGATGCCGGCGGGAAACTCAAACTTGCCCGGTGGCGGCTCCACAGCGACGGCTACCGCGTTGTCTACCTCGGGCAGGTTCTGGACTGGCAAGTCCTCAACCGGGAACAGCCGGACCTGGTTTTGTTAAACGTAATGGATCCTATAGAAGGAATGGAGCTTTTTGCATCCCTGCTGGAAAAATTTCCGGCACTCAGGATTATGCTGGTGATCGGCAGCGGGATGGACCATGTGATCCGTACGGCCAGGAATATGGGGGCAGCCGGATTTATTAACCGGCCGGTGGATTTTCTGGCTTTGAGCACCTCGGTAAAAGAACTGCTGAAGGCCCAGCCGGCGGTTACCAAAGAGGAGAAGCCGACCGGGCTGCCATCCCGCTGCTTCCGCCTGGGCCAGTTCCGGAGTGACTCAGTCTGGAAAAGCATCATGGATACTGTCAGGTCCGGCATAATAATGGTGAATCCTGCCGGCGAGATAGAATATGCCAATGCTGCCATAGTTGAATGGCTGCAGAGTAACCTGAGCGGTTCCCGGAAGTCCTACCGGGAGACCCTTGGGAGGTCGGAACACCCACTGGGCCGCCAGCTGGCAATAATAATCACCAGGGCGCTGGAAGAACAGGAACTTGTCCATGAGAAGGAATATATAAACTATAAAATCAGTTCTTATCTTCTTTATAATTCAAAAAAACAGCCGAACGGGGCTTTTGTTATTGTCGAGGGAATAGTCCGGCCGGAAAGGTCCGGACCGGACATGGTGCAGACCGAAAAACTGGCCATAGTCGGGCAGTTGGCTGCCGGAGCGGCTCATGAAATCAGGAACCCGCTGACCTCTGTCCGCGGTTTTATCCAGCTGCTGCAGAAGGAGATGAGCGGCTCGCCAAAAGCCGAATACATCGACATTATCATTGCCGAAATTGACCGGGTGAACGCTATCATCAACGAGTTCCTTAAACTGGCCAAGCCGGCCACACCGCGGCGGATATCCTGTCCGCTAAAAGACCTGTTCAATGAGATCCGGGTATTGGTGGAGAGCGAAGCGTTTATCAAAAACGTGGATGTTACGGAAGAGATTGATGATCTGCCTGAAATCATGATTGACAAGGAACAAGTCAAACAGGTGCTGATCAACATTATCCAAAACTCCTTTGACGCCATGCCCCATGGCGGCAAACTGGCAATCAGGGTGGGGGCTGAACCCGGCGAAGAAGCCATCAGGATTTCTGTTCAGGATTCCGGGTGCGGCATGGACCCGGAGATTGTGGAAAAGATTTTCAAACCTTTTTATACTACGAAGGAATCCGGTACCGGGTTAGGCTTGTCCGTTTCCCTGCAAATCATCGAAAACCACGGTGGGCGCATAGAGGTTGACAGCGCCCCGGGCCGGGGGACCACTATAAACATATACCTGCCTTACTAATAAGAGGATAATCAGGATGTGCCGCACTTGTTTTGCACAGCCTGATTTTTTTGTCTTTTTTCGGTCACAATAATAGCGGGAGGTGAAAAGTTTGACAACTTCTGTATTAAATGTTGAGGGCATGAGCTGCGCCCATTGCAAGAAAGCCGTGGAAAATGCCCTGAAAACGCTGGACGGAGTGGACGGCGCAGAGGTTAACCTGGATAAAGGGACTGTTACCATTGAGCATGACAACAATGTTGTAAGTGCGGAAGGGCTCAAAAAAACCATCAGAGAAGCCGGATACGAGGTGAAATAAGGGCCGTCCGGCTCTTATTTTCCCCTAATAGGAGTTGACACTGTTGTTTGACCGTTACAGGAACCTTTCACGATACAGGGAAATATGCCGTGTGCTCATCAGGCACGGTTTTGATTATATAGCTGAACAAACCGGCTTCCGGTGGTCGAAGCGCCGTCCTGAGGAAACCGGTCCGGCACGCATCACGGCGCCGGATAAAAGGTCTGCGCCGCAGCGGGTGCGGTTTTTGTTTGAGGACCTCGGGCCCACCTTCGTTAAACTTGGCCAGCTGCTGAGCGCCAGGCCGGACTTAATACCGCGGGAGTATGTGGCGGAACTGGAGAACCTGCAGGATAATGTGGAAGAAGTCGAAACAGGGGACATCCGCCGGCAGTTTGGCAAAGAAATGGGCCGGCCGCCGGAGGAAGTTTTTAAATATTTCAATTACCGGCCGCTGGCCAGCGCCTCTATCGGGCAGGTACATGAAGCCCTTTTGCCCGGCGGGGAACAGGTAGTGGTGAAAATTCAGCGTCCCCATTTGCACCAGTTAATCGGACGGGACCTGAGCATTTTAAAAAGCGTGGCCAACCTGCTGCAGAACAAAACCATTATCGGTCAGGTATGCAATGTCCATGAAATTATTGATGTCTTCGAAAGGCAGATCAAAAGGGAGCTGGATTTTAACACCGAAGCATTGAATACGGAGGTTTTTTTCCGGGAGTTTGCCGGCAATGACCGGATCCGGGTGCCGCGCATTTATTGGGATTATTCTACCGCCGGCGTGCTCACTATGGAATACCTGCCAGGTATCAGGGTAGAAGAACTCGTTGAACGGAAGCTGCCGGAAGATATCCGCCGCGAATATGCCCGGCACGTAATTCTGGCTGTTTTTCAACCACTGTTCACCAAAGGCATTTTTCACGGTGACCCCCACCCGGGCAATGTCCTTTTTCAGGATGAGCGCAAAGTGGTGCTGATTGATTTCGGTATCGTCGGAAGGTTTGACGAGGACCACCGGACCAGTATCGCCGAATTAATGGTAGCGCTGGTGGAACGGGATGTGGCCGGGGTAATGGACATTATCATGAAAACCGGCATTGTCACCAGGCGCATCAATCAACAGCGGTTTTATGAAGATGTGGCGGAAATCGTAGATAAAGCCAACTCTGTTTCCAGCGGGAGCATGGAACTGGGCCGGCTGATCAACGGCATGATCAAGATTTCCGTAGACCACGGGATTTTGGTGCCGGACAACCTGTTTACCCTGGGTAAAACCGTGGTCCTGTGTGAAAACATCAGCCGACGTATTTCACCGGAACTGGACATGGCGGAAATCATCAAACCCCTGGCCCTGGAGCACCTGAAAAACACGCTTCAGCCCAATGTTGAACCCGGCAACCTGTACAAACAGGTGAGCGGCATCATAGATATCCTTTTTTCCCTGCCCCGGGACCTGACCAAGGCTATTCAGGCCCTGGCCCGGGGAGAAACCCGGATCACTTTCTATCACCGGAACCTTAACTGGCTATATGATATGCTTGACGTGGCCTCGTCCCGGATTTCCTTCAGCATGATCATTGCTGCGTTGATAGTCGGCTCCACCCTCATCATGCATGCCGGCAAAGGGCCCCAACTCTGGGGTTACCCGCTGCTGGGCACCGTTGGGTTCCTGTTTTCCGGTTTTCTGGGCGTCTGGGTGCTCATTGCCATGCTCCGCTCCGGCCGGTTGAAATAAACCGGACACGCACACCGGGCCGGGAAAAAACATATGCTTATTATTGACAGGTGAAAACCGGGCGTGCTATAATTTAAAAAATTTGAACCCGTAAAGACATTGAAGGGGAGAGTAAGCACGGTGGATTTCCAAGCGACCCGGGGACGGTGCAAGCCCGGGAAAGACGCCCTGCCGAAGGCCGCCCCGGAGTCGCCCTCTGAACCTGGAGTAAGAGATGGCCGGTTTTCCGCCGTTACCGGAATCGAGCGGGCTGGATTCAGCCAACTAGGGTGGTACCGCGTGAGCAAAACTCTCGTCCCTTTCCGGGATGAGGGTCTTTTTTTTAATAAATCAACCACAGAGAACACAATCTCTGTGTCCTCTGTGTACTCTGTGGTAAAAACCTTAAGTAACAGCTTAAATCTATGTTGGGGGGAACAAAATGAACGAGAAGGACAGAAAAATCCTGGAACTGCTGGAGGAGAACAGCCGCCTGCGTCCGGAGCAGATTGCAACTATGCTCGGGATGGAAGAGGCGGAAGTGGCGGCGAGGGTCCGTGAACTGGAAGAGAACAAGACTATTGTCAAATACCATACCCTGATTAACTGGGAAAAAGCGGGCGATGAAACCGTTTCCGCCTTAATCGAGGTGAAAGTGACACCACAGCGGGGCGCGGGTTTTGACACTGTGGCCGAAAGGATTTACCGTTTTCCCGAAGTTAAGTCACTTTACCTGATGTCCGGCGCCTATGACATCGCGGTGATGATTGAAGGGCAAACCATGAAGGAAGTAGCCCTCTTTGTAGCCACCAAGCTGGCTACCCTGGAGGACGTGCAGAGCACAGCCACCCATTTTGTGCTGAAAAAATACAAGCAGCAGGGCGTTATTATGGAGGATAAAGAAGAAGACAGAAGGCTGGTGATCTCGCCATGACCCTTGACTGGTCAAAACGCATATCTCCCACCGTGCAGGGGATTCCCCCCTCAGGCATCAGAAAGTATTTCGACCTGGCGGCGGAGGTGAAAGGGGTTATCTCCCTTGGTGTGGGTGAACCGGATTTTGTTACCCCGTGGCACGTAAGGGAGGCCTGCATATACTCCCTGGAAAAGGGCTATACCATGTACACTTCCAACTGGGGCCTGCTTGAGCTTAGGGAAGAGATCGCCCGCCACCTGTTTAAATTTTACGGTGTAAATTACGAGCCGAGGAACGAAGTCCTGGTTACCGTGGGCGTCAGCGAGGGGCTGGACCTGGCCCTGCGGGCAATCCTGCAGCCGGGAGACGAGGTGCTCATTGCCGAACCGTGCTATGTTTCCTACTCTCCATGCACGGTTATGGCCGGCGGGGTGCCGGTGCCCATCCAGGCCGCCCCTGAAAACGACTTCCGGATTACCGCCCGGCAGGTGGAAGACGCCGTTACCCCGCGGACCAAAGCCCTGATCCTCTCTTACCCCAACAACCCCACCGGCGCCACCATGTCCCGTGAGGAACTGCAGGAAATTGCGAAAGTGGTTGAAAAATACGACCTGATTGTTATTTCCGACGAGGTGTATGACAAACTTACATATGAAGGTAAGCATACCTGTTTTCCCGAATTGCCGGGCATGCGGGACCGGACTATCCTTTTGAACGGTTTTTCCAAGGCTTATGCCATGACCGGCTGGCGGATGGGTTACGCCTGCGGACACCCGGAGATCATTGCGGCCATGACCAAAATCCACCAGTACACTATGCTCTGCGCCCCCATCACGGCGCAGAAGGCCGCCCTGGAAGCGCTGCAAAACGGCTGTGAGGAAATGAAGAAAATGGTCAGCTCCTATGATCAGCGCCGGCGGCTGGTGCTGAAGGGTTTTGAGGAGATCGGCCTGCCCTGTTTTGAACCGCGGGGGGCATTTTACGCCTTCCCGTCCGTCAGCCATACCGGCCTTACTTCCGATGAGTTTGCCGAACGGCTTTTGAAGGAGGTCAAAGTTGCAGTAGTGGCGGGCGATGTTTTCGGCGCTACCGGCGCCGGTCACATCCGGTGTTCATATGCTTCTTCGGTGGAAAACCTGACCGAGGCCATTGAAAGGATGGGCAAGTTTTTGCGGCAGTTTAATTAATTATTGTTAAAAATTATCAGAAAAATTTGTCGGTGCAACCGGCAGGAAATTATAATATGCAGGTTGAAATAAAAAAGGTTGCTGCATGCGACCTTTTGTTTTTATTTGTGGGGAGATGATGAGATGATTTGGGAACCGCATTATGAATGTATGGACAGGGAGGACCTGCGGATTATCCAGTTGGACAGGCTGCAGGCCACAGTCAACCTGGTATATGAGAAGGTGCCCTTTTACACCCGGCTTTTTGATGAACATGGGGTCAGGCCCCAGGACATAAAACAGCTGTCGGACATTCAGAAGCTGCCTTTCACCACCAAGGCCGCACTGCGGGACAATTACCCCTTCGGGCTGTTCGCCGTGCCGATGAAAGAGATTGTCCGGCTGCATGCCTCTTCCGGGACCACGGGGAAACCAATCGTTGTGGGTTACACGCGGAAAGATATCCGCACCTGGTCCGGCCTGATTGCCCGGGTTGTGACCATGGCCGGGGTTACTGACGAGGATGTTGCCCAGATTAGCTTTGGCTACGGCCTGTTTACCGGCGGTTTTGGACTGCATTACGGCCTGGAGAAGGTGGGCGCGGCCATCATCCCTGCCTCTACGGGCAACACCCAGAAACAGATCATGCTGATGCAGGACTTTGGTACAACCGTGCTGGTCAGCACTCCTTCCTATGCCCTTTATCTGGCCGAAGTGATGGAAGAGATGGGCGTCGACCCGGCCAGCCTCGGACTGCGGGTCGGTTTGTTCGGAGCGGAGCCATGGACGGAGAATATGCGGCGGGAGATTGAGCGGCGCCTGCAGATTAAGGCCACTGACAATTATGGTTTAAGTGAAATTATGGGACCCGGGGTGGCCGGAGAGTGCCGGTGCGGGAGCGGCCTGCATATTTCCGAAGACCATTTCTATCCCGAAATTATTGATCCTGAAACTGGTGAGCCGCTGGGCTACGGCCAGGAAGGGGAACTTGTATTCACCTCACTGACCAAGGAAGCTTTCCCGGTGGTCCGCTACCGGACCCGGGACATTTCTGTGCTCTATGACGAACCCTGTGACTGCGGCCGTTCCACCGTGCGGATGCGCAAGGTGACCGGGCGGACGGATGACATGCTGATTATCCGGGGGGTCAATGTATTCCCGTCGCAGGTGGAGAGCGTACTTATGGAAATCGAAGGGGTGGCCCCCCATTACCAGTTGGTGGTGACCAGGAAAGGGGTCCTGGACCAGGTGGAGGTCCAGGTGGAACTTTTGGAAGAATACTTTACGGGAAATTACAGGCAGCTGGAGGAAATCAGCGGCCGGATCAAAGACCGGCTGCATAACGTGCTGTCGATAGGGGTTAAAGTTAAGCTGGTAGAACCCAAGTCTATCCAGCGTTCCGAAGGAAAAGCCAGGCGGGTTATAGATTTGCGCCCCAAGGATGCATAGTCCTTTTGTATATAAAAATTCTGACGAGGCGGAGGTAGCAGATGAAAGAACTGATGACAGGCAACGAGGCCATCGCCAGAGGCGCTTATGAACACGGCGTCAAGGTTGCCGCAGCTTACCCCGGTACTCCGAGTACCGAGATCCTGGAAAATCTGGTCAAGTACCCGGGCGTCCACGCCCAATGGTCCCCCAACGAAAAGGTGGCCCTGGAAGTAGGCATCGGCGCATCCATAGGCGGCGCCAGGGTGCTGGTAACCATGAAGCATGTCGGCGTTAACGTAGCTGCCGACCCGCTGTTCACGCTGGCCTACACCGGCGTTAAAGGCGGCCTGGTGCTGGTTTCGGCCGATGACCCGGGTATGCACAGCTCCCAGAATGAGCAGGACAACCGGTATTTTGCCCGGCTGAACAAAATCCCCCTGTTAGAGCCCGCAGACAGCCAGGAAGCCAAGGATATGGTAGGGTTAGGTCTTGAACTCAGCGAGAAATTTGATACCCCGGTAATTTTGCGGACCACCACCAGGGTCAACCATTCTCAAAGCTTTGTGGATATCCTTGACCCACAGCAGGTTGAGCCGGCCCCCTATGAAAAAGACCCCCAGAAGTATGTCATGATGCCTGCCCATGCCCGTAAGCGGCATGTGGTGGTGGAGGAAAGGTATGAAAAATTAAAGGGGTACTCAGAAAACTGCCCCTTTAACAAAATCGAATGGGGCGACCGGCGCATCGGCGTCATCACCAGCGGTATTTCCTACCAGTATGTAAAAGAGGTTGCCCCTGCCGTTTCTGTGCTCAAACTGGGTATGACTTTCCCTATGCCGGAAAAGATGATCAGGGATTTTGCCGCCCAGGTGGAAGAACTCTACGTGGTTGAGGAACTGGAGCCTTTTCTGGAGGAACAGATCCGTTTTGCCGGCCTGGCTGAAGTTACGGGCAAAGCCCTGTTCCCGCGCATAGGCGAGTATTCGCCCCGTTTGGTGGCCGAAAAGCTGCTTTCTGCCACCAGGTACAAGGACTTGATTGTTTCTGACTATACCGGCGGAGATGGCGCCCATTGGTCCCTGGCCGCGCCCATGCCGGTCAGGCCGCCGGTGATGTGCCCGGGATGCCCGCACCGGGGGGTGTTCTATACCTTAAACCGGATGAAGGTCACAGTTGCCGGGGATATCGGCTGCTATACACTGGGTACCCTACCGCCGATGGAGGCTATGGATACATGCATCTGCATGGGTGCCAGCATCGGCAGCGCCCTCGGCATGGAAAAAGCCCACCCGGAAATGCGGGGCAAAATCGTAGCCGTCATCGGTGATTCCACCTTCCTGCACACAGGTGTTAACGGGTTGATGGACCTGGTCTATAACCGGGGCACCGGCACCGTGCTCATCCTGGATAACAGTATTACCGCCATGACCGGGCACCAGCACCATCCGGGCACCGGATACACTTTAAAAGGCGAACCGGCGCCCATGGTAGACCTGGTAAAACTGGTGGAAGCCCTTGGTGTTAAGCGGGTCAGGACCGTTGACCCCTTTGAACTGAAAAACCTGGAATCCATCTTAAGAGAAGAGACTGACGCTGCCGAACCTTCGGTAGTCATTGTCCGTCGGCCATGTGCCCTGCTGATTAAGACCAGGGAACCGGCCCTGACCGTTGATGCAGGTACCTGTATCGGCTGCAAAAAATGCGTTAAGCTTGGCTGTCCCGCCATTGTGGCCGGGGACGAAAAAGTCTCCGTTAACGATGCCTTATGCACCGGCTGCGGGCTGTGCGCCCAGGTCTGTCCTGCCGGCGCCTTAAAGAAAGAGGGTGAAGTCGTTGCCTAACAAAGAAATCGATGTGCTGATGGTCGGCGTTGGCGGCCAGGGAGCCATCCTGGCCAGCAAGATCCTGGCCCAGGTGGCCCAGGACCAGGGATATGAAGTTAAGGTGTCAGAAATTCACGGGATGGCCCAGCGGGGCGGTTCCGTTGTTACTCATGTAAGGATCGGGGAAAAAGTCCATGCCCCCATCATCTCCGAAGGCCGGGCCGACGTCATCCTTGCTTTTGAACAGCTGGAGGCTATGCGGTGGATCCACTACCTTAAACCGGGCGGTACCGTTATCATCAATGACCAGGTGATTGCCCCCGTGCCGGTGCTGCTGGGCCTACAGAAATATCCTGCCGGCATCATTGAGGAAATAAAGAAGCATGTACCGGATACCATTGCTTTAAATGCCCTTGATTTGGCCAGGCAGAGCGGCAATGACAAGGCTTCCAACGTGGTGCTGATGGGCGTGCTGGCCAACCGCCTGGGAATTCCCAGGGAAGCATGGCTGGCGGCCCTGGAAAAGAAGGTGCCGGCCAAGTTCCTGGAAGTCAACAAAAAAGCTTTTGAACTGGGCTGGGAAGCCCAGGCGTAGACTATAAAAAACGGTCGATGGCTTAAAGCTCATCGACCGTTTTCATGCTTATTTAAAACTTGGATTTTACCGCCCATGTTGCCCTACGCAAGACTTTATGTGCCATTTTGGGACGGTCTGTTTCAAAAGAAGAAGGCCCTGTGACGACGGGGTTTTAGGGGACATAACAGCTATAACTTTGACATATTGGCTCCCCGGCTGTTTTAAAACGGGAAAAAATTTACCGCCGTCAAAGACCCGGTTAAATTGAGAAAAGCCGGTAATGTTACTGCTTTATAAATTTAATGTTAATTTGGCACGGAACTTGCAATAATAATTTACAGAAAACGACCCGGTAATTTACGAGGGGTCAAACAAAAAATTATTTCAAAGGAGTGTTTTTAAATGGCATTGGGCGAACAAATCTACGGGTATTTTATGCCCACGGTAAACCTGATGGGCGCCGGGGCGGCCAAAAAGGTGGGTGAGCAGGTAAAAAGCCTGGGTGGCAAGCACGCCCTCATCGTAACAGATGTAGTCCTGAACAAAATGGGCATGGCCGACACCATTAAAGGCTACATTGAAGCTGAAGGCGTCAAGGTTACTGTTTACGACGGAGCCGAGCCGAACCCCACCGATAAGAACGTACACGATGGAGTAAAGGTCCTCCAAGACAACAAATGCGACGTCATCATTTCCCTGGGCGGCGGCAGCCCCCATGACTGTGCCAAGGGTATCGGCATTGTAGCTGCCAATGGCGGCAATATCCGGGATTACGAAGGGGTGGACAAGTCCACTAAACCGATGGTCCCGCTGATCGCTGTCAACACCACCGCAGGGACGGCCAGTGAGATGACCCGGTTCTGTATCATCACCGACACCGACCGCCATGTGAAAATGGCCATTGTTGACTGGCGCTGCACCCCCAACGTGGCTATCAACGACCCGCTGCTGATGATGGCCAAGCCGCCGGCGCTGACCGCCGCCACCGGTATGGATGCCCTGACCCACGCCGTGGAAGCCTATGTTTCCACTATAGCCACAC
>JBMOPI010000304.1:3723-20441 GCA_049324975.1 Bacillota bacterium | reverse complement strand
TTTTGGCTTCATAATCCACCATTACCGGTCTTTTTATCCCGCATTCACTACAAATAAAGTCATATATAGGCATAATCAACCTCCTTGAAAAGAAATGATTTAGGCTGTTGCCTTAATACGTTCTCTAACCAAGGAAACTGCAGCGTTAGCATCAGAACCATATGTTGTACCAATTTGGGAGGCAATCTGTTCACTCATCGCTGAGCCACCGGTCATGACCAGGTACTTGTCGGCCAAGCCTTTTTCTTTAAGCAATTCTACGGTTTTCTCTGCGTAAATAACTGATGAGTTGGTCATGACGGATATACCAATTGCCACCGCATTATTAGCTTCTGCTGCTTCAACAAATTCTTCAGGTTTAACATTCTTGCCAAGATCAATAACATTAAAGCCGTTAGCTTTAAGCATTAGGACAACAAGATTTTTTCCGATGTCCTGAGTGTTCCCACGAATCAGACCCACTACCACCACTTCTTTATTCCCGTCTCCTGATCCTGATGCTTCCAGCAGCGGAACAAGAATTGGCATAGCCTTATCCATAGTTTTGGCAGATTTAATCATGTCGGTGATGAAACGCTCGTTACGCTCATACAAGTCACCGACCATTTTCATTCCAAGGGATAAACCGTCAAATATAATCTGCTGCGGGGTCAACCCGAGCTCCAAACCTTTTTGGGTCCACTCTACGACTTTATCACCGTCATATTCCATAATCGCATCAGCCAGATTTAAATAAACCTCTTCTTCCGGACTCTTGTTTCCCTTGGTCTTTTGAATTCCCATTCTGACCATTTGGTCGTTGTCGGTGGAAATTTTTCGCCTGCCCGGATGTTTAGGATGACCGGCCAAATAAACATTACTCAGATCACCAAGTTCATCTTTGTTTAAAGGATACTTAATTGATGCACAGGTATCAATCAATGCACGCATGTTTTCTTCCGGAACTGTCCAGTCAATGTCACAACCGGGCATGCAGACAAATCCACCATTATATCCAACTTCAACAGCCAACTTTTTGACTTCTCTGGCGACATCCTCCGGGGTACCATGGGTTAATGTTGAATAGGGACTGAGCGAACCCATTAATGAAATCTTATCTCCGATAGCCCGCTTGGTATGATCTGCACCGGGGTACATATCGCCGTTAAAGTTAAAGGTCCCGCTTTCTGCGATATCGTTCCAGATAGGTTGGGTAAAGGTGCATGTATGGGTGAACCCAACGCCTCCAATTTCCTTTATATATGCGAATAACCTCTGTTGATATGGCAAGCCAAACTCCCGATACATTTCCGGGGGTAAAATATCACTGGAGCAAAATGGATCAAGAATATTGCATACATCGATGCCAGCTTCAAACATCATGCGGCAAACGTTTTTACAAACGTCAAGACATAACTCTATTATCTCTTTGGCGTAATCCGGATCGTCAGCCAAATAAGTAAAAAATTCATCGGTGCCGGTAACCATCTGAGCGGTAGTGATAGGACCGCCAACAGGGGTGGCTAGTGCATGAGTGTCCTTCCAACCTTCCCTGATAAAAGTTCTTATTTCTTCTTGAATTGCTCTCAAACGACCTTTTTCCGGATTAAAACCTTTTGACATGTAGTTATCTTTTAGACGGTAAAAAGCTTCTTTAGTAGGCGCAGGGTGTTCAATCAATGACGGTTGGGCATAAGGCAGGTATTCTAATACGGCGCCCAGGTTCTCTACCGGGGTAAACAAGTCGGTCCCGGCAACCACCACGTCTCCACCGAACTTTTGATGGGCTTTAATTTTTGCTTTAGCCATTGCCTCACCATTGAGGATAACCTCATCAACTCTCACGCCACCCTCCCTAATGCCCCTGGTCATCAACAACGGGGTAACGGGTAACTGGTCTGGCAGTTCTTTCATAGTGACTGCCGCAAAAACTCGTTCTCGACTGGTCATCTTTGCCATATTCGTTTCACTCCCTTAATTTGTTAGCTTAATCGTAAATATGGTCCTTTTCAATTTCAATTGCATTTGTTATTTTGTTTCTCACCACCTTATTTCCAGAATAATATATAATTTTGTTCTACATTGACGGTAAAAAAGTCACTTTATGTTATACGGCAGGTAGTTCTTTTGATAGGGTTTTATCTGTTGCCTCTTCAATGATGCTTCGTACCGGTCCAATGTTACGGATTTTTTCAAAATCTTCGTCGGAGAAATTGCGGATAAATGCAGCTCCATGTTCAGCTGCAAGTACTTCTTCTATAGAAGACAGGTTATCTAAGGGTGCGGCAATAACTGGTGAACTTTTGGCCAATTCAGTGATTAATCGGGCGATTCCAGCCATATCCCGATTCGCTACGGACCTACCCAAAGCACAAAGGTCGTTTGATCCATGCAGTACAACATGGGCTGGAAGCTCTTGCCTTACTTCCTGAACACTCATCCCTTTAGCCTTAGTATCCAGGTTAAATATCTCGATACCGAGCCCCGCTACATCCTTCAGAATTGGTCGAATGGCTCCACAACTGTGAAAGCAAATTGCGGCAGGGGTTAACTGTCTGAGTCTGGTCAGCAATGAATGCATAAAGGGTCGAATATATTTGCGAAAATCCAGCGGAGAAAAAAACATACCATCCTGGTGGCCCAAATCATCGGCATAAATGATTATATCTGGTTCATAAGAAAGTGAGCTCAACATATATTTATAGGCATCTACTATAGTTTCTGCGGACCATTCAAGTAGCGCTGTAGCAATTTGCCTATTATCAGCAATGTCTTCCAGAAACCGCCAGGTGTTGCGAAGCATGAAGCATAGATTTAAGAGGCCGGGGCAAGGCGCATCTGCGATTATAAGGTAGTTGTTTGCAATTTTAGATTCAATGGGTTGTATTTTCTGATGCCATTGGAGTTTAGGGTAACGCACAATATCGCTGAGCGCCGCTGTTTCTAGAGGGTGGCTAACAGGAGAAAAAGCACTGCCATCATGTATCCATTCAACGCCATAGGCATCAATAAAGCTATCATCTGCTATTGCCGGGAAGGCAAATAACAAACCACTACGGATAAAATCAGATCCCAACCGGATACAATCCAGCGGCTCCAAGGGTACAGTTCCGTAAACAGGATAAGCGGCCTTGTCTTTTGACTTATGTGGTAGTGCATTGGCCCGAATACCAGTGAGAGACGTAGTCCCAATGTCAATCAGTGGTGAGCCTGTTTGTTTTCCGGAAATATTGGATGCTAACCTTGACCGAAGATTAATCATTTTATCTCACCTACAGTTTGAACATATTCCATAAAGCGTGCCCTTCAGGCAGTTTATGACCATCCAGTTCCTGAGCTGCAAAACCATAAAATACTTCGGCAGTCGCAGATACATGGGCCGCCACTGCTGCTTTTTCAATGATGCCATAGTGCAAGTAATCTCCACCTGCTGCACGGCAAGCAACAAGTGCTGTTGCCAGAGATAAATTTACCCATTCCCGCCCTAGCTGACTGACACTGGTCCATTGTGGAAAACAGTTAGAGAAGGCACAACCGGCAGGATAGCCGAAACGTTCCCGGACAGCCTGAATTTGGCGAATATTCAAACCAATTGAAGGTGGGTCCATCGTACCTAAGTCCACAATAGGGGCTTCTACACCAATCTCCTTTAACATCGGATGATAATAGTTCTCAATCATTTCACAGCTTCCCTCAGGAGTTGGGTTGCTAACATCACTGGCAAGTATCATGACAGCTGCGGGACGTTGTCGGCTAAGTAATTCCAACTCTTCGTCTTCTGTATCCTCATTCAGGGAAGCATAAATTACCCGATTTAGAATACCCAGTTTAGCAGCAGCCTCAAGGCCCGCCATGCGGGCCTCGGCCTCAGTAGCATTTATAAATAAAGGAAGGGTTGTACGTGCACTAACAAATTCCAAAAAACGTTCTA
This sequence comes from Bacillota bacterium, assembly GCA_049324975.1. Lineage (GTDB taxonomy): Bacteria > Bacillota > Thermincolia > Thermincolales > CAZWUW01 > JBMOPI01. Next base: position 16,531 of record JBMOPI010000304.1, on the reverse strand, counting down.
TGGCTTCAGGAGAAGCAGCAATAATGTCAAATGCCATTTGCACACCGTATCTTTTACTGAGTTTATTTACTCGGTCCACCAATTCTGCTGCTCTATTTTCGTCAAATTCGCCGGCAAATGGATCAGCAACAAGAGAATGTTTGTCATAGAAAATACTCCCTACCGCTAGGCCGGTAGTCGATCCCATTGGCCCCCCTATGGTAGTTTCACCTATCTTCAGTACGTGAAAATTTGCCAACTTCAATTCCTCCTTCTTTTAGATAACCTCTTTTTAAGTCCAATAACTGAACAACCAAAGCCGATAAAATTAGGATTCCTAATCCTAGAGAGACCGGTTTAAGAACAAAAGCATAGTTTTGTTTGGAAATAACAGCCACGAAGGCCGTTGCACCACCAGGAGGATGTAACGTGTCAGTAATATCCATTAAAACCATTGCAAGAGCAACACTAATTGAGACACTCCACCAAGTCGATCCCAAAAGCTGGTATACGGTCACGCCAGCTAAAGCAGATAATAGTTGCCCGCCCACAATACATTTGACTTTTGTCATCGAAACCGGAGACGCAAATAACACTATGGCAGAACTGGCTAGAGACGGGAAAAGAAGTGCCACTTCATATCGATACCCCAAATAAGTTATTGAAGAAATCCCGAGAAACGTTCCTAACGTGGCGACCATTAAATAACCTGGTTTTGACCTTTTGATAATGTAACAGATCCGTTTAATAATCTGATTTATCAAAAGGAACAACTCCTTAACTCAGATAGAAGTTGGCCGGTGCCAGAAACTAGAACTCCCCGTAAAATGTAGTCTTATATTTGGAAACAAATTTGTATCTGGCCTCATTATAAATCGTATTATAATGTGTGTCAATATGGTATATTGTATTATTTTAATCGTTTTTGTATAACACTGTATAATAAACATATAAAAAGTTTATACTTTGCTTGATATGTTCAATACGCTGTGGTATCATTTTAATGAAAATAAAAAAAGTGGGAGAAGGCGGTTAATATGAATGAGGAACTGCTAACCGTAGATGAAGTAGCAGACATTTTAAGAACGACCCCAAATACAATCTATAGATGGCTAAGAGCCGGAAAACTGCCCGGTGTTAAAATCGGCAAAGAATGGCGTATAAGAAAAGAGACCCTGGCATCCAAGCTTACCGAAACCAATACCGCTATTATCAAAGGGCAGGGTTTTCTGGACAACATTGACCCTCAACACGATCATGTGTTGGCAGTTACACGCAACACAAATAATCTGTATAATCTGGAGGCGGAGTTTTTTAAAAAGGGGTTATCGAGAGGGCACAGATTATTTAAGGGGTGCTGGTGGCAGCATCCTGATGACGTTAGACAGGAATTGTCTATAAGAGGGTTACCTATTGAGGAGCTTGAAGCAAAAAATTCTCTAACCATCGTTGACCTGACTAACCAGTATAATCAGTCAGGAAAAAACGGACCAGTTCACACATGGTCAGAAGAGGCAAGAAAAACTCTTGAATTGGGCTATAAAACTATGTGGGGATCAGGTTCCCCTCACTTGTTATCCTGCGGAGGACATTTCCCAAACTTAATTGATTTTGAAATTTCACTTGATGGTGTCCTTAGAAAACTTCCGGTTGTGGGAATCTGTCCTTACATTTTTGAGGATATTACAGACGGTTGTTTTGGACAGATGATTGATTTGATGAATCATCACAGAAGCGTTATTTTTTACAATGACGGTCTGGCAACTTATTTAAAAAACGAACCCGCCTAGAAAAACTTTGATGTCTTTCCATGAAAAAAAGCGCGACCTCCGGTCGCGCGCTCTTTTTGTTTGGCTATAACTCATACTTGATGCCATGCACCCCCAGATACTCTTTGGGGCGCATCTCGCCACCACAGGCGCGTCCATCACATCGAAGTATTCCACTACTTCCTTCGGAATGTCTTCCTCTATGTTACACTGCAAACAAACATACCTGTGCCCCGTACCCGATTTGATGGACAGTGGAAACACGTGGTACACTGGACATTAGAAAGGGGAAGAGAAAATGGCAAAGCAATACAATGCGGAGTTCAAGATGGAAGCCGTGCGTCGGATCGAAAGGACAGGAGAGCCAGTATGCTGATTGTTACCACCTGAGTTATTTGGCATTAATGAAGTTGACGCCAAAGGCGGTAAACGGGAAATTTACAAATCGGAGAGGATATATCGACTAAATACCATGAAATGATTTCGGATATATATAATGCTGTTATTTCAGAGACAGCATGTGCGTCAGAATGTGTCTACAATACTCGTATTCAGGAAAAGATTGACATTCTAAAAGCCGATATATTTAACAAGACTATCTCATTAAAGTTTGGATTTTGTTTTGAAAATAACCATTTCAATATTCAAAGAATAGGCAGAATTGAACCTAAGAGGACATTGTTAATTGTACAACAATTTGCATATAATCTTTCAAGATCAGGTGCTGATCCAGTTTCGGCAATTTAAGAAAAAATGTTCACTTTTAACTTACTTATTTCCAAACAATCACGAAGTACCCTCCCCCCAAATTAGTGAAGATGACATCTTTTTACTTACTTTAAAAAATCTCAAGAGAGTATATCTTTCTCTCTTGAGGTTTTTCTCTTTGAGTTGTCTAAATTGAACTGACCCCATTTAGTATTCTATAACTGCAAAGGTCTTTAATTTTAGACTAGTATACTCCAAAAGATTACGACACCAGTCTTATACTTTATTATTCAGTCTACAACTTTATTATCTACAAACAACAAAAAGCGCCCCGAAGGGCGCTTCAGTTATTCTACAGTTACAGACTTGGCAAGGTTCCGCGGTTTATCCACGTCACAACCCCGGGCTACGGCAATATGGTATGCCAGCAGTTGCAGCGGGATCACCGTTAACACCGGTGAAAGCAGTTTATGGGTCTGCGGAACATAAAGGACATGGTCTACGACCTTCTTCAGTTCCTTATTGCCCTCAAAGGCAATACCGATAACAGTCGCTTCCCGGGCCTTGACCTCTTTGATGTTGCTCACCATTTTATCAAAGACATCCATCTGGGTGGCCAAGGCCACGACAGGCACACCTTCCACGATGAGCGCCAGGGTCCCGTGCTTCAATTCCCCGGCTGCGTAAGCCTCAGCGTGCATGTAGGAAATCTCCTTCAGCTTCAGGCAGCCTTCCATTGCCACAGCGTAGTCCAGGCTGCGGCCTAGGAAGAAGGTGTTCTGGCACTCGGCGTACTTTTTAACAAAGCCTTCGAGTTCTTCCAGGTCATCCAGCAGGGCCTGAGCCTGGTCCGGCAGCTGTTTCATGCCGGTAATCAGCTCTTCGGCCAGCTGCTCCGAAATGGTCCCCCGGTCCTGGGCCAGGTACAGTCCCAAGAGGAACATGGCGATAAGCTGGGTGGAATAGGCCTTGGTGGAAGCCACCGCGATTTCCGGGCCGGCCCAGGTGTAAAGGACATCGTCCGCCTCCCGGGACACGGTACTGCCCACCACGTTGGTTACAGCCAGCACCCGGGCGCCTTTTTTCTTCGCTTCCCGCATAGCTGCCAGGGTATCGGCGGTTTCCCCGGACTGGCTGATCACCACCATCAGGTCGTTTTCGTCAATCAACGGGTTCCGGTACCGGAACTCTGAGGCAATATCCACTATTACCGGAATCCGGGCCAGGTCTTCGATAAAGTATTTGCCTACCAGGCCGGCATGGTAAGCCGTACCGCAGGCCACGATAAACACCCGGCGCAGGTTTTTCACTTCCTCCGGGGTTAGGCCTATCTCCTTCAGGATAACGGATTTGTTATCCGCCGACAGCCGGCCGCCCAGGGTTTCCCGGATGGCTTTGGGCTGTTCAAAGATTTCCTTCAGCATGAAATGCGGGTATCCGCCTTTTTCTGCAGCTACCGCATCCCAGTCTACATGGAAAATTTCCTTGGCAATGGGCTGGCCGGCCAGGTCTGTGATCTGCACCCCATCCTTGGTTAGGATTACCACTTCGCCGTCATTGATGATATAGGTGTCCCTGGTATGATTCAGGATAGCCGGAATATCCGAAGCCAGGAAATACTCCCCTTTGCCCAGGCCCACCACCAGCGGGCTGTCTTTGCGGGCGGCCACCAGTTTGCCCGGTTCCTTTTTGGACAGGGCCACCATGGCGTAGGAGCCTTCTACCTTTTCCAGCGCCCTGCGCACAGTATTCTCAAGGTTCCCCTCGTAGAGCTCCTCAATCAGGTGGGGCAGCACCTCGGTGTCGGTTTCCGATTTGAACTTATGACCTTTGGCTTCCAGTTCTTCCTTCAGTTCAATATAATTCTCAATAATGCCGTTATGCACTACGGCAAACTCCCCCGTGCAGTCCGTATGGGGGTGGGAATTCCGGTCCGACGGGCGGCCGTGGGTCGCCCAGCGGGTATGCCCTATACCGGTGCCGCCTTCAGGAGTGTAAGCCGCGAGCTTCTCTTCCAGGCTGGTCATCCGACCGACGCTTTTGGAAACGATGATCTTTTTGTTTTCTATCACGGCAATACCGGCGGAATCATAGCCCCGGTACTCCAGCTTCTTCAGTCCTTCAATCAGTATGGGAACAGCGGATTTCTCCCCTATATATCCAACGATACCACACATATCAGTATTTACCTCCACTGTCAATAAGGCTTTAAGCCTTGTTATACTGCCATCCGGCGCCTTTTGTGCCGGCCATCGCCAGCCGGTTTTGTGGCGCTTTTACGGTTACGGCCCACCGGGGGGCATCCGCCGAAAATTCGATAAACCCCCGTCCTCGTCAACTCAGGTCGTTTGGACCGCGGCAAAACGCGGCACCCGAGTCCTGGCGCTTACATATGCAGTTGTCGGTCATTATAAAGTTGTCTCATTGCCATATGCAGTTGTCAGCGATATTCAGTTGTCATCAGGTTAGTTATTGCATCACCCCTTTCATAGTAATTGGAGATATGTCCCTATTCACTGCGCAGCGATTTTATTTTCACCTGAGCCTTCAGATGAAAGGGAATAGGGACATATCCGTTATAACGGTGAAAATAAGTCTATGCTCCGCTGATACGACTGAGTACAGCAGCAATATCGTCCACAATCTCCTGCAGCTCCGCCTCATCCGGCCCTTCTGCCATCACCCGCACCTTCGGTTCGGTGCCGGAAGGACGCACCAGGATCCGGCCCCGGTCGCCGAGCTTAGCCTTACCGGTCTCAATGGCAGCTGTAACCTCGGGGTTTTTCATGGCTGTAGCTTTGTCCGTTACCCGGACATTCACCAGCACCTGGGGCAGCCGCTGCATTTGAGAAGCCAGGCTGGATAAGCTCCGGCCGGTCTTTTTGACTACGGAAATCAGCTGTAGGGCGGTGACAATCCCGTCACCGGTAGTGTTGTAATCAAGGAAAATAATATGCCCGGACTGCTCTCCGCCAAACCTGGCGCCGCTCCGCAGTAGTTCCTCCAATACATAACGGTCCCCGACCTGGGTCTCCAGCACCCGGATGTCAGCCTTCTTGAGCCCCAGGTGCAGGCCCATGTTGCTCATCACTGTAACCACCACAGTGTCCTGGGGCAGTTTCCGGCACTCCTTGAGATGGGTGCTGCAGATCATCATGATGAAATCCCCGTCCACGATGCCGCCCTTTTCATCCACGGCAATCACCCGGTCGGCGTCCCCGTCATGGGCAAAGCCAATATCGGCGCCGTATTCGCGCACCTTGTCAGCCACCACCTCAGGGTGGGTAGAACCGCATTCTTTGTTTATGTTTATGCCGTCCGGCCCGTCATAGACCGCAATCACTTCAGCTCCCAGTTCCTTAAGGATCCGTGGCGCCACCTGGTAAGCGGCCCCATTGGCACAGTCCACCACGACTTTAAGGCCGTCCAGCCGCACATCTACCGTGCTTTTGGCAAATTCCACGTAGCGGTCGGCGGCGTCCGGCACTTCCCGCACCCGGCCTACATCCGCGCCGGTAGGTGACGGCAGGTCGTTAAGGGAAGTATCCAGCAGGTATTCGATCTGGGCTTCCACCTCATCCGGCAGCTTGTAGCCGGTGGCGGCAAAAAACTTGATCCCGTTATCCTCCACCGGATTGTGGGAAGCTGAAATGACCACCCCGGCGGTAGCCTCCAGGGCTCTAGTCAGATAAGCGATGGCCGGGGTCGGCATCACGCCCACCCGGAGCACATCCACGCCCACGGAACAGATACCGGCGATGAGCGCCGCTTCCAGCATGTCACCGGAAATCCGGGTGTCTTTCCCTATAACAATAGTAGGTTTGGCGCCGCCCTGAAAATCCTTGGTCAGTACATAAGCTCCGGCCCGGCCCAGTCTGTATGCCAGGTCTGGTGTCAAAAGCTTGTTGGCCACGCCCCGGACCCCGTCAGTCCCGAATAACTTCCGCATTTCTGTTCTACCTCCGTCATTCTAGCCTATTCTTGATAAGTGCCTCCGCAACCCTGATCCCATCAACCGCCGCACTTACAATCCCACCGGCATAACCGGCTCCTTCCCCTGCCGGATAAAGCCCCTTGACACCGTCCGCCTGCAAATCGTCCAGCCGGACAATCCGCAGCGGGGCGGAAGTCCTTGTCTCCACACCTGTTAAGACGGCTTGGGGGTAATTAAAGTTTCGCAGCCGGCGGGCAAAATCGATAAAGGCCTCTTCCAGCATGGTTGAAACGTAATCCGGCAGGCATTCATGCAGGTCCGCAGGAGTCACCCCCGGCCTGTAAGTCGGGGTGACCGCGCGGCAGGAAGCGGCGTCGTGCCTGCTGCCGGCCGCATCATCCCGGCCGTCAGCCGCATAGCCCGGACCGGTTACGGCCCCGCCAAGCGAAGTTGAAGCCCGCCCGGCCAGGAAGTCTTCCATCAACTGGGCCGGTGCGTTGTAGTTGCCGCCGCCTAGGGCAAAGGCCCCCCGTTCCAGCGCCCGCTGGAATTCCACGCCGGCCATCGCCCCACTGCCGGGGTAATCATCCGGCCCTACCGAAACCACCACAGCACTGTTGGCCACCCCTGAATTCCGGGCGTAGTTGCTCATACCGTTGGTCACCACCATCTCCTCTTCGGAGGCGGCGGCTACCACCTGGCCGCCCGGGCACATGCAGAAGGTATAAGCGGCCCGGTCCAGCTCCTCATTCTTGTAAACCAGCTGGTAGTCTGCCGCCCCCAAAGCCGGGTGGCCGGCAAAGCTGCCGTACTGGGATTCGTCTATCAGCGCCTGCGGATGTTCGACCCGGACGCCTACGGAAAAGGCCTTAGGCTCCAGCCTGAGGGACTTCTGCGCCAGCATGGCGTAGGTGTCCCGGGCACTGTGGCCGATGGCCAGCACTACCAGATGCGTCTTGAGCTCGTCCTGCTCATTGATAATTAAACCTTGTATTTTGTCCCCGGTTATCAGGAGGTCGCTCACCCGGGCGCCAAAAAAAATCCGGCCGCCCATGGACTCCAGCTTTAACCGCAGGTTTTTGACCACTGTCCTTAAAACATCGGTCCCGATGTGGGGTTTGTTCAGGTACAAAATCTCCTCCGGTGCCCCGGCCTCCACGAAGGCCTTAAGCACCCGCCGCACCCGGGGGTCGTTGATCCGGGTGGTCAGCTTGCCGTCCGAAAAAGTCCCTGCCCCTCCTTCACCAAATTGCACGTTGGAATCAGTCTTGAGTACCCGCCCAACCCAAAAATCCTCAATATCCGCGGCCCGGGTATCCACATCCTGTCCCCGTTCCAGCACTACCGGCCTAAAGCCGTAGGCCGCCAGGGTCAGGGCCGCAAAGATGCCTGCCGGGCCGGCCCCGACGACCACCGGGGCATTTTCCGGGGACGTTGCACCCGGGGCGCCGCCATAAGCCGGCCGCCTGCTGTACGGTGCCGGTACGCCGGCCTCAAAAGCCGGACCGTTGTCCGCAAAGGCTGTCTCTGCCTCTTCCCGGTACGGCGCCACGTCCTTAAGCCGGCGCCGGGCTACTTTGCGCGCGGCCTGGAGTGATAAATGTACATCAATTGTATATACGAAATGCAGCTGGTTTTTCTTCCTGGCGTCCAGCGCCTTCCGGACGATCCGGTACTCCTCGATATCCGCGGGGGGGACGGCCAGTTTGGCGGCCGCCGCCTGCAAAAGGCGGGAACTTTTTTCGTCTAAATCAAGTCTTATATTGGTGATGCGGTAATACAAAATTGTATACCTCCCAATTATATACCCCAACGAATTAGAGTGTCAATCCATTCTATGCAGCGGCCCACAGGGCGTTCCTGTCCTTGAACGCGCCGCTGGGGAGGAGCTCCGGCCCTGGTCTGCGCCCCCCCGGCAGGTGTGCCGACTGTGTTACGCGCCCCCCGGCGTGGGGTTACCATCCCCCGGCAGGGGCGCCTGGGCGCCCGGACCCGGTCCCTGGGGCTGGCCGGTCTCCGGCCCCACCCTGACCAGCACCCGCACCTCCGGGATAGCCGGGCTGGTGACCCCGGCCGGCAGCCTTAAACGCACAGCCTTGAGAGCATCCTCCTTAACTCCGGTTACATCCACTGCTTCCGTGACTACTTCCGTAATGCCGGCCAAGACCTCCCGGCTGCCGGTGACAGTGACCGTCTTAGGCTCCGGGATCACCGCCGTCACGGCCAGTCCCTCCGCCGGTGTTCCGGTTACCGGCGTCTTTACCGGCACCGTTTTTGACGGAAGTTCCACTATAATAGGCACAAAAACCTCTACCTGGGCAGGAGTAACCTCCACCCCGGGTTTTCCCACGACTCTGCCCTGCCGGTCCAGGAACTGCACCGGCACTGTTTCCAGAACATTGCCGGTGCGGTCCTTCAGGTCTACCCGGGCCAGTGCCGCATCAATGGCCGCCAGAGCTTTTTGCGGCCCCTTTAAAACCACCTGGCTGGGCTTGACCACAGGTTTCATCTGGCGGTAGCCCTCCGCCGGCCGGGAAGTGGCTTCCGCCCTGATATGCACGTGCTTTTCGGCCAGACGGTCAATCTGTACGGTGATTTCATCCGGAGTGACATCCACCAGCCGGACCCCGGAAGGCAGCTTTACCTCAACCGGCAGCCAGTTATTCCCTACCCGCACACCGCTTAAATCCACCGAGACTTCAACCGACCTGGCGGACAGGTCGGCCATCACGTTCTGGTTCCCCTGTACCCTGAGTGTAACCTGCCGGGGCGTGTCGAGGATAGCCAGCCCCGCGCCCAGCCCCCGCGTTTCAACAGGAATCTGGCGCAGCACCTGCTCCTTGGTGGGGTTTAACTCATTAGTCACATACATCCATAAAAAAACCGCCAGCAGCAGGGAAAGTATTTTTATCGGCCATGTGCCGCCGCGCTCCTTGACCATAGGCTATGACCTCCGCTGCCAGAAATATTTGCTGTTCCCGTCTTTGGGCAGGAGGATGTTTTCCAACAGCTCCTTTAAGGCGTTTTCATCCAGGTTCCTGGTCAGCCTGCCCTCACGGGCCACCGAAACAATGCCGGTTTCCTCGGAAACGATAATCGCCAGCGCATCTGAATGCTCAGAGATGCCGAGGCCGGCCCGGTGCCTGGTGCCCAGGTCTTTGCTTAAATCCGGGTTCTCCGACAGGGGCAGGAAACAGCCGGCCGCCACCGCCCGGTCCCCCCTGATAATGACGGCCCCGTCATGCAGCGGGGTGTTGGGCATAAATATATTCAGCAAAAACTCGGCGGAAACCACGCCGTCAATTTTGATACCTGTCTCCATGTAGTCATAGATACCGGTCTCCCGCTCCATTACAATCAGGGCGCCGATTTTCCTCTTGCTCATCATGGACACGGCCCGGACCAGCTCACCTGCCAGCCGGTTGGCCGCCTCTTCACCCAAAAAATAAAGAGGCCGGGCAAAAAATTTTCCCCTCCCCAGGCGTTCCAGCGCCCGCCTCAGCTCCGGCTGGAATACAACCGGAATGGCCACGATAACCATGGCCATAACCTTGTCCAGGATCCAGTTAATGGTGTTCAGCCGCAACCAGCTGCTGATGGTGGCCGCTACCAACAAAACGATGAGGCCTTTGATCAGCTGTACCGCCCTGGTGCCGCGGATCTGCAGGATCAGCCGGTAAATCAGCAGGGCTACCAGCAGGATATCCACCACATTGATGAGATTGATATCCGGCAGCATATCAATCAAATTTTCCGGCAATTGTGCAGGCACCTCATTCACCTCATCCTTATTATATGTTATTATAGTTTCGACAATTAATCTTTCTATCCCTTCTTCTCTGTATTTTTCCTTATAATTCCTATTGTTTTTCCATTTTCCTCAATTTAGCAGCAGGACAATTTTAGCGGCGAAAAGAATATATATTATTAGTTCTTGTTTTTATCTCTGAAGGGAGCGACCGGGGTTGCAAATCAAGAAATGGCATATTACCGTCAGCCTTGTCTGTATTATTACCGGCATGCTGCTGGCCCTGGACCTGAAAAATTATTTCCAGTCAACCAGTCCGGTGACCAGGCGGAACCAGTCCCTGGTCCAGGTCATTAAAACCCAGGAACAAAAAAACCTGGAACTGGAAACAGAAATCGCCACTATCCGCAAACAGCTGGAAGATGTCCAGAAGACCCAGGCTTCGGGCCAGGGTTTTCTGGGTTCACTGCAAAAAGACCTGGAGACCTTGAAATTTGAAGCCGGCCTCGCCCCCGTAACCGGCCCCGGAATAGTCGTCACCCTGGATGACCGCAAGGATGCCGGCAGCCCCAATGAATCCCCTGATGACTATGTAATTCACTTTTCGAGCCTGCTGTATGTCGTCAACGATTTGAAAACCGCCGGCGCGGAGGCTATTTCCGTCAATGAAGTCAGGTTAGTCGGCACCTCCGATATCCGCTGTGCCGGTCCGATCATTACCGTCGACGGCAAAAACCTGGCCCCGCCCTTTGAAATCAGGGCCATCGGCAATCCCGCCTATTTGGAGCAGGCGGTCAGGAACGGTGAATACAGCCTGCTGGAACTGGAAAAATTCCCGGTCACCCTCAAAATTCATCAAGATGTCGAGATCCCTGCTTATAAGGGCTCTTTTACCTTCAACTACGCCACCCCGGTAAAGGAGGGTGAATGATATGTGGCTGCCTTCATTAGGCCTGCTGTTAGGATTCCTGGTGGGCCAGGCCTTTACTTTTGTCATCCCTGCCGAATACGCCATTTATCTGTCTATCGCCATCCTGGCCGCGCTGGATTCGGCTCTCGGCGGTGTGCGGGGGGTGCTGGAAAAGAATTATGACGGCGCTGTGCTGATCTCCGGGTTCTTTATGAACGGCGTGCTGGCCGCCGGTCTGGTCTGGATGGGTGACCGTATCGGCGTGGACCTTTACTACGTGGCCATTTTTGTATTCGGGGTGCGGGTCTTTCAGAACCTGGCCATTATCCGCCGGGTCCTGTTAAAAAAGTTTTCCAAATCTATACCGGGAGGCCCCGACCATGTTTAAAAAGTGGCAGCTCACCCTCACCATCGCCTTTATTGCCCTGGGGTTTCTGCTGTCCCTGCAGTTCCAGACATACCGGGCCTGGCGCAATGATTTGGGTTCCCAGTCCATGGAAACCCTGGCCGCCCTGGCTAAAAACCTGAACAGCCAGTATTACGAGCTGATGCAGGAAGTCTGGGACCTGCGCGCCCAGCAGAAACTGATTGAGAAAAATGCCGCCCAGGACCAAGACGTGGCCGAGTCCATGTACATTGAAATGGCCAAGCTCAATATCGCTAACGGCTATGTACCGGTTACCGGCCCCGGTCTTACGGTGACCGTCCCGGCGGAGACTGATGGCGCGTTCGGTTACATGGATGTCATCGACATTGTCAACGAACTCTGGAGCGCCGGCGCCGAAGCGGTGGCTGTAAACAATATCAGGGTCAACGGGTTTACTTCCATCCTGCCGGATGAGGATTTCACCGGCATAGCGGTAAACGGCCGGAAGCTGGCCTTCCCCATTGTCATATCCGCCGTCGGGGAACCAGGCACCCTGGACAAGGGCATTTCCATCACCAAAGGGGTTATCGACGTCCTGCGCATCGACCGCAAAATCCCGCTGGAAATCAAACAGGAAGAAAAACTTACCCTATCCGCCGCCCCACGCCATGTTTTCAAATACCCCCAAAAGGCAAAAGAGTAACGCCCGGAGAACCGGGCGTTTTTATTTGGCGCTTAGTCTGTCCCACTATTGTTTTGTCACCCCGGCCGGCTTGTTCACCTCCTTGGCGAAGAGCTGCCGGTATTTGTTTACCAGTGCCGGGACGTTCCGGATATAATTCTGGGTCTCGGAGATATACAGGTAATTGCCGTTCACCACGTTGTTCGGCCCGGCGTTATAGGCGGCCAGCGCCTGCTCCAGGCTGCCGAAACGCTTCAGCTGGATGGTCAGGTACCTCGCCCCACCGTCGATATTCTGGGCCGGGTCATAGGGGTCAACCCCTAGCCCCTTCGCTGTCCTGGGCATCAGCTGCATCAGGCCCACGGCACCGGCATGGCTGACAGCCGTGGCATCCCCGCCGGACTCCTGTTCCATCACCGCCGCGATAACAGCCGGGTCTAAGCTGTACTTGCGGGCCGCTTTTTCGATATGCGGCGCCCAGCGCAGGATCCTGTCCGTCTTGTCGTAGGGGACGATTTTGTTATCCACAATTAGCACCGGCTTATTGTCAATGCTCACGATGCGCACCAGCATCATGGACACATAGGCCCTGGCGGCATCCCTGATATTATCTTTGATGATCATCCACTCATCCTTGGCCGGCTTCCGGTCGCTCAGCGTTTCCGGGTCATACTTCTGGTCAAGTTTATAGGATACCGGCATTTTGCTGTT
>JBMOPI010000304.1:0-3713 GCA_049324975.1 Bacillota bacterium | reverse complement strand
GTTCACGCTGGCCAGTTTCCGGGCCTCCACCTTTTGGCCGGTCAGTCCTCTTAAGGCCAGGTGCCAGGTGTTTTTCAGGTTGGTGCGCACTACGGTAAGTTTTTCGTTTTTATAAACCAGGGTGTTCTTTACATCCAGCTTGGCTTTGGGAGGCAGCTCGGCAAAAGGCGGTTTGGTTCTGGCCATTAGGCCGAAAAGCGCATTGGCCGAGGCGTCGGAATACACCGGGGACAGCAGGAAGGCAATAAATAACAGCCAGAAAAAAGGCAAGCTGAATATATATTTGCTGGCTTTCGGCCCCAAAAGGCCTTTTACTTTTCTTATCCTACCCGCCATAAATAAAACCCCCTCCCGGGAACACAAATTACTATGTTCGCCGCGGAGGGGGATTTTCCTGCTGCCAATTTTTAAGAATGGCTCAGGCTGTAATTAGTCTTCCATCGTGGACAGGTCGCCTACCGGCAGGCCCAGTTCCCAGGCCTTCAGAACCCGGCGCATAATCTTGCCGCTTCTGGTCTTGGGCAGCTTATCCTTAACTTCAAACTCCCGGGGAGCTGCGTGGGCGGCCAGGCCGAGCTTGACGAAGTCCCGCACCTCTTTGGCCAGGTCTTCGTTCCACTCGTAACCTTCCCTAAGGGCGATAAAGGCCTTGATAATCTCACCCCGGACCGAATCAGGCTTACCGATAACACCGGCTTCAGCGATAGCCGGGTGTTCGATGAGTTTGGACTCAACTTCGAAGGGACCTACCCGCTCGCCGGCGGTGTTGATAACGTCGTCCACCCGGCCCTGGAAGAAGAAGTAGCCTTCCTCGTCCATGTAGGCGGAGTCGCCGGATACGTACCAGGGATCGTTTTTGAAGTATTCGTCAAATTTCTCTTTGTTCTTCCAAACTTCCCGCATCTGGGCCGGCCAGCCCTTCTTGAGGGCCAGGTTGCCCATCTGCAGGGGAGGCAGAATATTGCCGTTGTCGTCGATAATTGCGGCTTCAGTACCCGGTACCGGTTTACCCATGGAGCCCGGCTTGATAGGCATGCAGGGGTAGTTACAGATCATGTTCATGCCGGTCTCGGTCATGAACCAGGTGTCATGGATGCGGATGTTCAGGGTGCTCATGGCCCAGCGGATAACTTCCGGGTTTAGGGGCTCACCTACGGAGAGGATGTGACGCAGGGCGGACAGGTCATACTTCTTCAGGGTCTCGTCACCGGCAGCCATCAGCATCCGGAAGGCGGTCGGCGCGCTGTACCAGATAGAAACTTTGTACTTGGCCAGGGTGGCGTACCAGTCATCGGCACTGAAGCGGCCGCCCCGTACCACGGCGGTGGCGCCGTTCAGCCAGGGAGCGAAAATACCGTATGCCACACCGGTAACCCAGCCGGGGTCGGCGGTGCACCAGTAAATGTCATTGGGCTGGATGTCTTCAACCCACTGGCCGGTCATCTTGTATCCGAGCATGTCGTTATGTACGTGAATGATGCCTTTCGGCTTGCCGGTGGAACCGGAAGTGTAGAGCAGGAACAGCGGGCTTTCCCGGTCTACCCACTCAGTCTGGAACTCGTCGCCGGCCTGGGCCATCTCGGCATCCCAGTCAACTTCCCGGTCGCCCAGGTCGCCTTTGGCGCCAACGACGAAGATGTGTTTTAGGTTAGGCAGTTCACTCTTCAGGATCCGTCCCTTTAACTCCGGTGTGGTAATGATGGCCACAGCCTCACTGTCAAACAGCCGGTCCTTAAGGGCGGCTTCCATGAAGGCTTCAAAGAGCGGCCCGACCACGCCGCCGACCTTGCAGATGCCCAGGAAGCTAAAGTACAGTTCCGGGCTCCGGGGCATGAAGATGAACACCCTGTCGCCCTTGTTGATACCGTACTTCTTCAGTACATTGGCAAACTTGTTGGAGTTTTTCTTCATGTCGGTAAAGGTATATTTCTCGTCTCTCTTGGCGTCGCTGTAATACAGGGCAACCTTGTCAGCCAGGCCAAGTTCATCAACGTTGCGGTCAACAGCTTCATAGGCGATGTTCACTTTGCCGGTGGTATGCCAGCTGAAAGTCTTTTCAGCGTCTTCCCACTTAAAGTTTTTGTAGGTTTCATCGTAATTGTCCATGTTGTGCTTACCGGGTGACGGCGGTAACAGTTCAAAATCTGCCATTGATAAAAACCCTCCCTATCCAATTAATAATTAGCAACAATTTGATTTTTCTGAAAAATCCCAGGCCAAAAAAAATTCTGCTTCCCTTAAGCAGTTGTTGCGAAAAACGCTGTATAGTATCTTATACACATCACCTCGCCCCGCAAAGAATGTCTATTATTCGATACACTACTTGTCTTAATTTTATGTCCTTTCATCGGTCAAGTCAGCATTTTCCCGGCGAACGGTCGTTTTGTGCCATTAAACGGTCGAAATATTATGGCGAACGGTCGATATTTGGGGGCGAAAGGTAAATCAAGCGGGGACGAACGGCAAATTGTACTTGTGAATGGTGGTGCAAGGGGTGTGAGCGGTCGCGCAAGGAAGGGGGGATGGTGTAAGTTCCTCGTGACGGTGCTGCGCTAACTATTATGGTAAGGCAAACGCAGTGAATGTCACTCGGAACTTACACCATCCCCCCACTCCTTACACCTCACTACCCTTGCCGTACGAAAGAAAAGCAGCGGCCGGTCCTTGCGGACTCAGCCACTGCTTTATTTCAGTAACTATGTGCTATTAGAAACGATTAATCTTCTTTACCTGCGTACTTGGAGGCAATTTCCTGCATAGCGCCGGGATCGGCCAGGGTGGTTACGTCACCGATA
This sequence comes from Bacillota bacterium, assembly GCA_049324975.1. GTDB lineage: Bacteria > Bacillota > Thermincolia > Thermincolales > CAZWUW01 > JBMOPI01. The sequence goes on along the minus strand of JBMOPI010000304.1, from coordinate 918 downwards.
GCGCGGCCTTCGGCGATGTCTCTTAAGAGACGGCGCATGATTTTGCCGGAACGGGTCTTCGGCAGGCCGGAGGTGAAGATGATGTCGTCCGGACGGGCGATGGGACCAATCTTGGCGCCGACATGCTTCTTCAGCTTGTCGATGAGTTCCGGACTTCCTTCGAAGCCGTCCTTCAGGATAACGAAGGCGCATACGGACTCACCCTTAACATCATGCTTCTTACCGACAACAGCGGATTCAGCAACTTCCTGGCACTCGACCAGGGCGGATTCAATCTCAGCAGTACCGAGACGGTGACCGGAAACGTTCAGTACGTCGTCAACCCGGCCGGTTACCCAGATGTAACCAAGTTCGTCTCTCTTGGCGCCGTCACCGGCAAAGTAGTACTTGCCGAAACGCTTCCAGTACTGGTCTACATATCTGTCGGGATCACCGTAGATGGTCCGCAGCATGGACGGCCACGGGGACTTGACCACCAGGTAGCCAACGTCAACGGAGTTGCCGTTTTCGTCAATAACGTCAACTTCGATACCCGGGAACGGAACAGTAGCAGTACCCGGCTTCAGCGGGGTTACACCCGGCAGCGGAGTGATCATGTGCGCGCCGGTTTCTGTCTGCCACCATGTATCCATGATGGGAGCTTCGCCGTGGCCGATGTTCTCACGATACCACATCCAGGCTTCGGGATTGATAGGCTCACCAACGGAACCGAGCACTTTGATAGCGGACAGGTCGTGCTTCTTCACATAATCGGTGCCCCACTTCATCCAGGTCCGGATAGCGGTGGGAGCGGTGTAAAACTTGGTTACGCCGTACCGCTCGGCCATATCCCACATCCTGTCCTTATCAGGATAGTCAATGGTGCCGTCATACATGAAGGTGGTAGCTCCCAGAGCAAGCGGAGCATATACTACATAG
>JBMOPI010000303.1:0-21361 GCA_049324975.1 Bacillota bacterium | reverse complement strand
TTATATTTTTTGAATATTATAACTTTAGCTTTGCAGGCAGGAAAAATGTCCTTTTGGTAAAATATAATTTACAGGAATACTAAAGTTTACCTGCCGGGGGTGATAAATCAAAAAGCAGCGTTTTACGGTTCTACTAAGCTAATTTCTATTGAAAACGGAGGGAGAAAAAGGTGAAAAAACGTTATAGTGCCATTTTAGTGTTTCTGACCCTGGTCCTCTGCCTGGCTTTGGCCGCTTCCGCCTTTGCAGGGACCAAAACCGTGACCCTCAAAATCGGTGATCCCTATCTGACTGTAGATGGAGTAAAACAGGAAGTGGACCCCGGCCGGGGGACAAAACCGGTTATTGTCAACGGCAGGACCCTTGTGCCTATCAGGGCGGTTATTGACCAGATGGGTGGGACCGTTGCCTGGAACGCGGCAACCAAAGAAGTAACAATTGTTGTAAATAACAAGACCGTTATTGTCACCCTGGAGAAAAATGCTGCCAAAATCATGGAACCCAACGCAACCGAGTGGGCAACCAAAAACCTTGACTCTGCGCCCAAGTCCATTAATGGCAGGACCATGGTCCCGGTACGGTTTGTCACCGAAAACCTGGGGGCCAAAGTTGACTGGGATGCCAAAACCCAGGCCGTCACCATCACATTTGACCGGCCTGCCGATTCAGCCCTGATCAGTGCGGCAGCGGACAGGTACCTTTCCGCCGGCAAAGCCCAGACCATTAATCCCGAAGACGTTTACAACAAAGTAGTGCTGGGCGGGGACAAGAGCTATCTGCTGGTCAGCCTGCAGAGCAATGAAGACTATGCCAAAGGCCATGTGAAAGGCGCCATCAATATCCCCTACAAGCTGATCGCTAAGAAGGAAAACCTGGCCAAGCTGCCCAGGAACAAGAAGATTGTACTTATCTGCTACACCGGCCACACCGCCAGCTATGCCGCCATGTTCCTAAATGAGCTGGGCTATGAGGCATATGCCATGAAGTTCGGCCTGATGGGCTGGAATGATACCACCGCCGGTATGGGCGCAGTCAAGTCTTACACCAAATCCCTTGGCTACCCCGTAGAGACTGCTGCCACAGAAGCCAAGGCTGAAAATGAACTGCCTGCTGTATCCACCGGCCAGACAGCAGTGGAAGACGTCATTATTGCCGCCACCGACAAGTACCTGTCCGCCGGCAAAGCTCCCACTGTAAACGCCGAGGATATCTACAGCAAAGTGGTTAACGGCACCGATACCAGCTACTTCCTGCTGAGCATCCAGAAGCCGGAAGACTACGCCAAAGGCCACGTCAAGGGCGCCATCAACATCCCATTCGCGAAGGTGGCCAAGGAAGAAAACCTGAAGAAACTGCCCAAGGACAAGAAAATTGTGGTTATCTGCTACACCGGCCACACCGCCAGCTACACCGCCATGCTGCTCAACCAGCTCGGTTACGAGGCGTATGCCATGAAGTTCGGCACCATGGGCTGGAATGACACCACTGCCGGCATGGGTACAGTTAAACCCTACACCAAATCTCTCGGCTATCCCGTTGAGGAGAGCAACGATTTCGCCGCCATCAGGGCAGCCGCCGACAAATACCTGTCCGCCGGCAAAGCCCCGACCGTTAGCCCCGAGGACATTTACAGTAAAGTTGTGCAGGGCGGCGACAAGGGTTACTTCCTGGTCAGCCTGCAGAGCGCCGAGGACTATGCCAAAGGCCATGTTAAAGGCGCCATCAACATCCCTTACAAGCTCATTGCCAAGAAAGAAAACCTGGCTAAGCTGCCCAAGGATAAGAAAATCGTCCTCATCTGCTACACCGGCCACACCGCCAGCTACGCCGCCATGTTCCTAAACGAGCTTGGCTATGAGGCTTATGCCATGAAGTTCGGCCTGATGGGCTGGAATGACGCCACTGAAGGCATGGGCGCCGTCAAGCCCTACACTAAATCCTCCGGTTATGCTACAGACACTGCCGCTGTAGACGCCAAAGCCGAAAACGCCCTGCCGGCAGTTGCCACGGGCCAGACCACTGCTGAAGACATCATCATTGCCGCCACCGACAAGTACCTGTCCGCCGGCAAGTCCCCGACTGTAAGCACCGAGGACATCTACAACAAAGTGGTCAACGGCACCGACACCGGCTACTTCCTGCTGAGCATCCAGAAGCCGGAAGACTATGCCAAAGGCCATGTCAAAGGCGCCATCAACATCCCCTTCGGCCAGATGGCCAAGGAAGAAAACCTGAAGAAACTGCCCAAGGACAAGAAAATCGTGGTTATCTGCTACACCGGCCATACCGCCAGCTACACCGCCATGCTGCTTAACCAGCTCGGTTACGAGGCATATGCCATGAAGTTTGGCACCATGGGCTGGAATGACACCACTGAGGGGCTGGGCGGCATGAAGCCCTATGCCAAATCCCTGGGTTACCCCGTAGTGACCGGCACCAATCCTTAATTAATATTAAAAAGGCTTCGCTGGCGCGAAGCGCCGAGTTAGCCTTTTTTATACCGCAGGCGCGTTATACTTTCCTATGGTGTTAAAAAGGCTTCGCTGGCGCGAAGCGCCGAGTTAGCCTTTTTTATACCGCAGGCGTACTATACCTTCCCAGGGTATCAGAAAAGACCCGCCGTTCAATGAACGCGCAGGTCCTTTTTATTCGCCTGGCAGGCGTTATTATTCCGCCTCCGGCGCCGGTTTTTCCGGGGGCACCAGGATTTCAAAAAAACTGTTCTGCCAGGCCATTCTGTATTGGTTTTCCCGGATGAACCGCTCCATAGTCTGCCGGGCCGCATCGTGATAATAGGACCTTAACATCCCACCGGCCCCGGGCCAGTCAAATTTTTCAGTATCCCCCCTAGCCCGGACGATTACGGGCAGGTACGGTCTCTCCTGCTGCGCCCTTTGCAAAGCATTATTGAACTGCTCCGGGCTGTAAAGCATCGGCCAGGCGCTGTAGAGATAAGGCCTGGTTTTTGTAAGGAAGTATACCATCGAAATCTGTTCGTAAGCCAGTAAATAGTCGTCCTCTTTAACATACCGCGGCAGCACATCCGTCAGTTCATCCACCACCCGGGCCCTTTCCCTGGTGGTAAAAACCCATTTTAACCTGTCATGCTTGACACCGTACACCATGGCCGTCCTGTCGGCGGCATCCCTGTATGTGTAGTAATATGCCGACTGCAGGGTAAAAACCAAAAACATGGCCAGGGATAATATTTTGATCAAAGTTATTTCATCATTAAGCAATCGTATGTGGAAACCCGCCGGCAGCCGGCCGGCAATCCGCTTAAAACTTATTTTGACAGCGCTGATGCTGAACAGGTAACCGGACACCAAGGGTATGGCCAGATACATCCCGTAGATGGAATTCCGGATAGAAACATTGGAACCCAACGGCAGCAGCACAAGGATCAACAATGCGACAAAAGCGATAAACCGGCGGTCCGGGTGGCTGCCGGCACAGGTAATACCCCCCGCCCGGCCGGCGCCCAGTATCAACGCGGCAAGCACCGCATAAAGGACCCCCACTGTAGCCAGGAGCATGGCAATCCAGTTTCGGTACTCTTCATGGTAAAAATACAACAGCACGGCAGCCGTAATCAAAATAACCACATACTGCAGAATCCTTCTGCCTAACCTGGCGGAAATTGTCAGCATGACCGACAGGGTTGTCAGATTAAACAAAATCAGGCCAATCTTCCGGAGGATCGCCCCGTGGTGGACAAAGAAGGTATCAACCAGGTAGTTCTTCCGGTGGTGCCCGTAGGGGTCGTTTAACATGGTGAAGGTGCCGTTAAAAGCGGCTATATAGCTTGCCAGGTGACCTAATAAATACATAACTGTCAGTGCCGCCAGGATTGCGGACAGGTAGCCCAGCAAAAAGTAAAAAACCTGTTTCAACTGCAGTGAAAAAGAATTTTTATGCAAATATCCGGAAAAGAAGATGCTTAAAATCAGAAAAAACCCCAGGATGTTCGGCAGCCGGACAAAGATATTGATACCCAGTGTAAAGGCGCCAAAAAAAACCAGGTTGTTTTTGTTGTCCTCAAGCCCTTTAACCAGGAAATAAGCGGCCAGGACATAAAAAAAAGCGGTCATACTGTTATAGTTAAACTGGAACCCGGTCCTGTTTATAAAAACCAGGGCCAGGAAAAGGCCCCCCAACAGGTATTTTCGTTCAACGTACGGCTTCAAAATCAAATACGCCGGATAAAGGGTGGCATAGACCAGCAACACCGCCGCCAGCCGGTAACCGAAAAGCCCCAGGGCATCACCGAAAAACCAGGTCCAGGTCCCGCCCAGGATGACGGTCAGCCAGATCCTGAAACTCGAGGCAATGCTCATGGGATCGTTGAAAATCTGCTGGTAATTGGTCAGCATGTACCCCGTATCAGTGAAGTCCAGCCCCTGCCAGATAAACAGCAGCGGGTAGACAGCAATGAGCGCCAGGATAAATTTACCTCTAATCATGAAAAAAAGCTCCTCACCAACTGCACAACGTAATTGACCTGTTCCTCTGCCAGGCTGTAGTATAGCGGCAGCCTCAACAGACGTTCGCTCTCCCGGGTGGTGTACCTGTCCTGGCCGTGAAAACGCCCAAACCTTTTCCCCGCTTCCGAACTGTGCAGGGGGACATAATGAAAAGCCGCCGCCACCCCATTTTCTTTCAAAAAACTGATTAGTCTTGACCGCTCCTGTAAATCCCTGACCTTGACATAAAAAATACTCCCATTGTGGAGACATTCTGCAGGAACATGGGGCAGTTCAATCTGACCCCGGTCGGCCAGCGGTTTTAAGCCTGCAAAATACAGTTTCCAGCTATTTAACCTGGCTTCGTTGATCCTGTCCGCCGCTTCAAGCTGGGCATATAAAAAAGCGGCATTCAGTTCACTGGGCAGATAAGAAGAACCCATGTCAACCCAGCAATATTTGTCAACTTCCCCCCGCAGGAACCTGCCCCGGTTAGTGCCTTTCTCCCGGATAAACTCGGCCCTTTGGCAGAACCTCCCGTCGTTAATAACCAGAGCACCACCTTCGCCGCAGGTGTAATTCTTGGTGTCATGAAAACTGTAACAGCCTAGGTTCCCTATGGTCCCGAGGGGTTTCCCCCTGTACCTGCCCATTACTCCCTGGGCCGCATCCTCGATAACCGGCAGGTTGTATTTAGCAGCAGTTTCCATGATTGTATCCATTTCACAGGCTACACCGGCGTAATGGACCGGTACAATGGCCCTGGTCCTGTCAGTAATGGCGCCCTCAATCAGTTTCTCGTCTATATTCATCGTGTCAGGACGGATATCGACAAACACAATCCTGGCCCCTCTTAATACAAAGGCGTTAGCCGTAGAAACAAAGGTATATGAGGGCATAATCACTTCATCCCCCGCTTCTGTGCCGGCCAGGATGGCGCTCATTTCCAGGGCATGGGTGCAGGAGGTGGTCAATAGGGCCTTGCGGCACTTAAAATTTTCCTGAAACCAGTGATGGCACCTGCCGGTAAACTCTCCGTCACCGGACAGTTTTTGATTTGTTAAAGCCTGTGATATGTAAGCAGTCTCTCTTCCTGTAACAGGCGGGATGTTAAACGGTACTCGCATAGCTGCTCCTTCCAAGTCGTTCCTTAGTTTGGACTCCCCTTTAACATATTTCGATACAAGGCGACAATTTCCTGCGCGCAGATGAACTGTCCGGCGGGGTGTAATCATGACCACCCGCTCAGCGGGTGGTTTGCTCTAGCCCTATAAGGGCTGATGCTAGGCTGAGCCTGAAGGCTCGCTGAAAATTTCGCCAGCCGCGCACCTCCACAAACGACCCCTAAAGGGGTTATTTCTTTTTGTTTTTTTCTACTGGCTCACCCGTAAACGGGTCAATGTACTCTTTTAGAGTCATCTGATCTGCTGCTATATCCTCTTGAAGTTGTTTGCGGATATATTGCTCTATAGCTTTTTTATTGCGGCCTACCGTATCCACATAGTACCCTCTACACCAGAAATGTCGGTTTCCATACTTGTATTTCAGGTTTGCGTGCCTATCGAATATCATCAGCAAACTTTTTCCTTTGAGATAGCCCATGAAGCTTGATACGCTAATTTTGGGCGGAATGGATACCAACATATGTATGTGGTCCGGGCACGCATTAGCTTCAATTATTTCTACCTTTTTGTACTCACACAAGGTCCTAAGTATCTTGCCAATGTCTTCTTTAATTCTGCCATATATCACTTGCCTTCTATACTTTGGCGCAAAAACTATGTGGTATTTACAATTCCACTGCGTATGTGATAAACTTTCGGTATCCATTCTGGATAACTACCTCCTTTGCTAATAGTGCGGCTGGCGAAACCGACACTATTCTATCAAATGGAGGTAGTTTTTTCTACTCATAGCTAAAGCTTTTTGGAACCACCTGCATAGCAGGTGGTTTTCGTCATACAAAAATAAAAGGCAGAATTGCTCTGCCTTTATGCTCCGATATTTTTTCCTGTCCCTTCAGGTTTCAGGTTCCGGCGGGGTGCCGGTTTGCTGCGCAGGACCCCGATCCGGTCCGCTCCGAAGAATATCGCCAGGATCAGGCCAATCGAAATCAACACGGCCTGGTCGGTAGCCATGGCGGTTAGCCAGATGGCGCTGGCGCCCAGCAACATATTCACCCCGTAAATGACCAGCACGGTCTGGCGGTGGGATAAGCCGATCTCCAAAAGCCGGTGGTGCAGGTGCTCCTTGTCCGCTTTGAAGATAGGCTGATTGTTAAAGTACCGGCGGATAATGGCAAACAAAGTGTCAAAAATAGGAATGCCAAGGATCAGGATCGGAATGAACACCGAAACCACCGTGGCCGTTTTGATCAGGCCGATTACCGATAAACATGCCAGGATAAACCCGAGGAACATGCTGCCGGAATCGCCCATAAAAATCCGGGCCGGATAAAAGTTATACCGTAAAAACCCGATAGTACTGGCCGCCAGGACCAGCGCCGGCAAAACTATAACCAAAGCGCCTTCCCGCCAGCCGATAACGGCCAGGGTAAGGGCGGCGATGGCCGACAAACCTCCGGCCAAACCGTCAAGCCCGTCAATAAGGTTGAGGGCGTTGGTGATACCGACTATCCAGAGGATTGTAAGGGGGATGCCAAAGGGGATGCCCTGCCATTCCAGGGGGATAGTACCACCAAAGGGATTGGTAATAAAATCAACTCGAATGCCCAACGACACGGCCACCGCTGCCGCCACTATCTGGCCCAGCAGCTTCATGCGCGGTGAGATGTCCCTGATATCGTCCAGGATGCCCAGCAGCACGATAATAGAACCGCCGAGCAGCAGTCCTATCATGGGCGGCCGGGTAAGGTCGGCCGTGAAAAGCACGGTCACCGTAAAGCCAAGGTAAATGGCCAGGCCGCCCAGCCGCGGCATCAGCCGGGAATGTACTTTGCGGTTGTCCGGCCGGTCAACGGCGCCCAGTTTAAAAGCCAATTTACTCACCAAAGGAGTTGCGAGCAGGGAAATAATCATGGCAAGACCAAAAATATATGCGTACTCCCCCATTTTTTCTCTCCTCTCCGCCTGGTTCGTCCACTGTTTCTAAAAATTAACGTCTCTTGTTGCTCCCGCCTAATTTTATGCAACAATACATGAAAATAACACACACTTGTCCCCAATTATTAATTTTAGCACATTAATATTGGCTTGTCACCAGTTTTTGAGAAAAAACGAGCAAATTCAACGTCACCTATTCGCCGATGGCAAACATAAATTCCCCTTCGGCGGCCACGGCGCCGTCAACGGTGGCCACCCCCCGGGCTTTGCCGATGCGGCCGCGCAGCTTTAACAGCTCAACTTCGATGCGCAGCTGGTCGCCGGGGACCACCTGCCTGCGGAACCGGGCATTGTCAATACCGGCAAAAAAGGCTATTTTACCTTGGTATTCGGGCATTTTCAGGATAGCCACAGCCCCCACCTGGGCCATCGCCTCAATGATTAACACCCCCGGCATTACCGGAAAGCCGGGGAAATGACCCTGGAAAAAGCCCTCGTTGGCGCTGACATTCTTGATCCCCACAGCTTTTTTTCCGTCCTCAATCTCAACGATCCGGTCGACCAGCAAAAAAGGGTACCGGTGGGGCAAAATCTTCTGAATCTCATTTACATCAAGCATCTGACAATCCTCCTGAAAGAAACTTTATAACACATTTCGATGTTATTATTACCGATTCCTGCTCCGGAAAATTATTCCCATCTAATCCGCTGTTTTTGGCTGCCTCCGCTGAAAATACCCACGGACCATGCCGGCCACGATTTCAAGTTCCGGTACGCGCAGCAGCATAATTACCACTGTATAAACCAGCACGCCGGCAGCCCCGGTGATGCCTATCTGCAGCAGCTGGCCGGTCCTGGCGCCGGTGTCCAGGACGTTTTCCAGCCAGCTCCCGGTAAAATAGGTAACGGGGGCCATGATTAACGCCGCCGCTATCACTTTGCCGACAGTCAGCAGGTTTTCCCCCAGGGCCAGACCGCCCAGTTTGCGGGATAAAAAACCGTACAGGAGGACCATATTGATTGCGGTCGCCAGCGCCGAGCCCAGCGCCAGGCCGCCTACCCCCATCATGCGGACCAGGGCGATGTCCAGGACAATGTTGATGGCCACCGACACCGCGGCCAGGATAACCGGGGTGAGCGTATCCTGAAGGGCATAAAAAGCCCGGTTTAACACATCCTTGGCGGCAAAGGGGAACAACCCCAGCGAATAAAGGGCCAGGGCCAGGGCAGTAGCCACAGTGTCCCGGGCGTTAAACTCCCCCCGTTCAAACAACAGCCGCACAATGGGCACGCGCAGCACAATCAGCGCTACCGCTGCCGGCGCCAGGAGGAGGGCAAAGGTGTTGATCCCCCGGGCCAGCGTTTGTCTGAGCTCACCGAACTCCCGCCGCGCGGCCTGGGCCGCCAGGGCCGGGAACAGCGGCACAGTGATGGCCGTACCAAAAAGGGCCCACGGCAGCTGAAAAATCCGGGAAGCGTAGTTCAGATGGGAAATACTCCCGCTTATCAGGTATGAACCCAGCCGCCTTTCCACCAACAGGATCACCTGGGAAATAACCGCCCCCACCAGTATCGGCAGCATCAGCACCAGGGTCCGCCGTACCCCGGGGTGTTTCAGGTCCAGGACCGGGTAGTAGCGGAAACCCTTGCGGGCCATGGCCGGCAGTTGTACCAGGAACTGTCCGCCGTAACCCGCCAGGATGCCGATGGCGTAACTCATGATGCCCAGTTCCGGCGCCAGTAATTTAATGGCGGCGATAATGCCGATACTGGCCACCATCGGCCCCAGGGCCGGCACCAGGAAATGCCGGTAAGAATTGAGGATGCCGCCGGCCAGGCCCATCAAACCGATAAATATCAGGCCCGGAAAAATCACCTTCATCAGTTCCGTCGTCAGCGCCAGGGCCTGGGGCTTAAAGCCGCGGGCCAGTATCCCGGCCAGCTGCGGGGCAAAAAACAGTGCCACTATAATAATAACAGCTAAAATTATGGCCAAAAGGTTGATCAGGGTGCTGGCCATCCGGTGGGCGCCCGCCCGGTCCTCCCGGTCGAGGTAGCCGCTGAAAACCGGTATAAAGGCCGAATTAAAAGCGCCGGCCAGGGCCATGGCGGCCATGCTGGGAATAGTGAAAGCCACCAGGATGGCGTCGGTTTCCATAGACGCCCCAAAGGCCTGGGCCACCGCCATCTCCCTGACAAACCCCACCACGCGGCCAACCAGTGTGGCCGCCATGACCACGAAGGCCGCCCGGATAATTTTACCGCCGCCGGACATACTCGAACCCCCTCTGAAAACTATAACTTCCGGGCTTAGCTGCCTATAATTGCCGGTAAAGCTCTGTTGTTTTTGCGGCCATAACTTCGGCGCTAAACTTCTCTTCCACCGTCCGGCGACCGTCAGCCGCCAGCTGTGCCGCCTCCGCGGGGTGCCGCAGTATAAAGCGCAGGCCGTCCGCCAGCGCCGCCGGGTCACCGGGCGGCACCAGAAGACCGTTTTCGCCCGAAGTGACAATCTCCGGCAGCCCCCCCACCCGGGTGGCCAGCACCGGTTTACCCAGGGCCATAGCCTCCACTGCCGTAAGGCCGAAGCCTTCCGACAGGGAAGGGACCACCAGCACGTCCAGAGCGTCCGTCACATCTGCCACATCGCGGCGGAAACCGGTGAAAACCACAGCGTCCCCGATGCCCAGCCGGGCAGTCAAACCCTCCAGTGCCGGCCGGTGGGCGCCGCAGCCGACTACAAAAAACCGGGCCGCCGGAAAATCACGGCTTATTTCTGCGGCAGCCTGCAGGAAAAATTCATGGCCTTTCACCGGGTGCAGCCTGGCCACCACGCCAACGGCCGGTTGTCCCGGCTTAAGTCCAAATTCCGCCCGGACCTTGTCCCCGGCCCCCTGCCGGAATTGGCTCAGGTCAAGGCCGTTATAAATCACCGTCACCTTTTCCGCCGGCAGGCCGGACGCCAGCAGTGCCCGGGCCAGTCCCCGGGATACGGCAATAAACTTCTCCGTCCAACGGCGGGTTGTCCATTCACAGAACTGGTTGACCCACCGGTCCAGGAGCCTGGTATAATCCATCGCCAGCACACTGTGGACCGTTGTAACAACATGGGGCGTGCGGGCCATCCCGGCGGCCAGCCGGCCCATCAGGTTGGCCCGCACCCCGTGCGTATGTACAATATCGATTTGCTCTTTTCTGAGGTAGGAAGCGATGCCGGGGACCTGGCCCAAGTCCAGCTTGCCGCGCATGGCAAAAACCTCGGTGGCAATCCCCTCCTGCCGGGCCTCCCCGGCCAGAGGGGCAGCAAACAGGCAGGCCAGCCTGGCGTCAACCTGTTGCCGGTCAAAAAAACGCAACAGGGTCAGAACATGCCGTTCCGCTCCGCCAAACTCGCCACCGCCGATGATGTGCAGCACTTTCAACCGACGGCTCATACTTCCCCTCCTTCCCCCTATTTTACTATTTTAACAGTTATAGACCAGGTTAACAACCCGCCTTCAGACGGGGGCCGTCAAAGACGGGTAAAGGACACCCGCAGGTGTCCTTTCTGTTAAAGGTTTGGGACCTGGTTATTCGGTAATGCCTTCGTCAAAGTTGGAGTAAATCAGCCATTTGTCCCCTATCTTCATTAACAGGTAGTAGTCCGTAAATTCTACGTTGTCATATGCCACTACTTCTTCCTTGGTATCGGGAGCAATATATTTCATGGTCAGTTTGGCCTGATACGAAACCTGGGCCAGCCGGTCGCTCTTTAAATCGACAGTGCCGGCAGACAGCTTCTCATAGTTTATGCTCAGGGCGTCGCCAAATAAATTGAAGGCTTCTTCCTCAGATGCCAGGTTAAATTCCTTTTCACCGGTGGTATAGGGTTTCATCCCCGAAAAGTCAAAGGGCCGGGCGGCCAGGGCGGCCAACTGCTTTTCGATGTACGCGTCCGTTACTTCCAGCAGCGTTTTGTCATCCGCCGGCCGGGTGTCGTCATTCCACATGAACTGATAAATCATGGTCATGACTTCGGCCCTGGTGGCATTCTTATTGGGTTTGAAGCTGCCGTCGCTATATCCGTTGATGATGCCCAGGTGAGCTGCGCGCAGGACAAAACCGGCGTACCACCTGCCGGTTTCCACATCGGAAAAGGTCTTGCTTGTCTCAGTACCCTTGTTATTCAGGGATTTTACCAGCATAGTGGCAATCTCGGCCCGCGTAATCTTGTTCTTGGGCCGGAAAGTCCCGTCTTCATAGCCCCCGATTACTCCCCTGGCTGAAAGGATATCCACTGCCTCTTTGAACCAACGGACAGAAGCATCGCCTGCGGGGACATCAGGAAACACGGCCGGCGTGGCGGTATTGTCAGGCTTCAGGTTTAGTGCCTGCACCAGCATAACGCTGAACTCCGCCCGGGTTATGTTCCGGTCCGGTAAAATCTTTACCCAGCGCAAACCGTCGGGATCAGTTTCGGCGGGGTAACCCCTGACGACGCCCATGGCCACCAGGTTAGCCATCGGCTCATAAGACCAATGTTCTTCGTCAAAGGGCATGTCCTCCACCATTTCCAGGCTTACATCGGTGGGATTGGCCGCGACAGGTAAGGCAAACATGGTCAGCAGCAGAGAAACGGTAACCAGTAAAGCGGCAATTTTCTTCTTCATACCAATCCTCCTAAAAAATAAAAATAGATAACAGTGATTAGAATTCGCCGCCTGTTAGCTAATCCCTTCTCTTTAATTTTGTTTCTTTTATGGTAATTTCTGTTTGATGGCGTCCAGTATTACCAGCGCCAAAAAATAGGGCAGCGCCAGCATCCGCCAGAACCTTGACGGCTGCCGCAGCAGCCGGTACAGCCACTCGATCCCCAGCTTCTGCATCCATAAGGGGGCACGCCGGGCGATGCCTGCATATACGTCCAGGCTGCCGCCAACCCCGATGGAAACGGGCACCCCCAGCCCGGCTTTATGCCGCCAGACCCATTTTTCCTGTTTGCCCATGCCCAGCGCCACCAGCAGGATATCCGGCGCCTTGGCCTTGATATCCGCAACCACCGGCCCATCATCCGAAAAATAACCGTCATGGCAGCCAACTATCCGGATGCCGGGAAACTCCCCGGCCAGGTTGCGGGCCGCCTGTTCCGCCACACCGGGCCTGGCGCCCAGGAGGTATATCCGGTAGCCTTTACGACCGGCAGCCAGGAAAAGTTCCCGGCTCAAATCAATACCGGTCACCCGTTCCCTGAGGGGTACCCCCAGTATGCGGGCAGCCACCACCACACCGATGCCGTCCGCGGTTACCATGTCGGCTTTAGCGAGGATTTCCCCGAACCCGGCGTCGCGCCTGGCCAGCATGATAATTTCCGGGTTGGCCGTAACAACCAGGCGCGGGACCCCCTGCCCGATATATTCTTCAATCCTGCCGGCAGCTTCCCGGAGGGACAGCATGTCCACCGGAGTGCCAAGGATGTCGGTTTTCATCAATAATCAATCTCCTCAGCTAAAATTTAAAAAGGATAGGCGGCCACCTATCCTTTCCTTTACACACCATTTACACCGGGAACGGTTCCGCCGGAAATAGTTCCGCCCGTACCTGTAACTCCGCTTGTACCCGATGTTCCGCTTGTGCCCTGAGTAGTTCCCGTGCCGGAAGCAGACCCGCCGGTTGTACTGGGCGCCTGAGGCGTGGTCTGAGGCGTTGTGCCCGTTGTTCCACCGCTTTGATCAGGGTTGGCAGGCGAAGGTGCCGGCTGCCCTGTCGGTGGATTTGCCGGCTGGTTAGTTGGCGGGGCCGGCTGGCTGCCGCCGGTCTGACCGCCAGGGGTGGTCCCGCTCCCCGGCTGGGTCCCGGGCGAACCGTCCGGGCCTCCGGGCTGCTGCCCGTCAGCGGGCGGCTGTCCGCCGTCAGGCGGCTGCTCTTCCGTTCCAGGCTCTTTGATAGTCACCGCATCAGGGGATACCGGTTTAGGCTCTTTGGCCGCCGGCTTCTGAGCAACTTTTTTTACCGGCTCGGAATAACTGCCTTCAACCGCAGCCACCTTGACGCCGGCGAAAAGGTCGTTTAAAACCAGTTTGGCCTGTTCTTCATCCGCCTTCCAGTAACTTCCGCCATTGACATTGTAAAAAATGCCCGGCAGGGTGGCGGTGACTATATTCTGAGAATCTATGTTGGCTGCTACTTTTGTAAGGAAATATATATCTTTGACGTTCAGGTTCGTGTCAACGGCCGATGCGATCTGCGGCACCAGTTTGGGCAGCTTGATGATGGAACTGGCCTGCAGCATTTCTTTGGCCAGGGCAGTCAAAAACTTCTGCTGCCGCTCAGTCCTGGAGATATCCCCCAGGGTGTCATAGCGGAAACGCACATAGCCCAGGGCGTTATAACCGTCCAGGCGCTGCACGCCGGGGTAAAGGTCAATGCCTTCCGCCCGGTAGACCATGCGCTTCTCCACGTCGATAGTCACCCCGCCCAGGGTATCCACGATATCCTTAAACCCTTCAAAGTTGGTCTTAACATAGTAGGGGATTTCCACGCCGAGCAGGTCCTCCACGGTCTCCCGGGCCAGGTCAACCCCGCCGTAAATATTGGCGGCATTAATCTTCTCCCGGCCATGACCTGGGATTTCCACCATAGTATCCCGGGGGATGGAGACCATGGCGATTTTTTTGGTCGCCCGGTCAATACTGACCACGATCATCGAGTCAGTCCGGGCATCCTTTTCACCTTTGCGGGCATCGATCCCCAAAAGCAGCACATTAAGCCGGTCAACCGGCAGCAGTTCACCCTTTTCGTTCGGTTCCAGCGCCACAGGGGGCGCATCGGGGCTGCCAAAGCCGGCAATAAGCCTGCCGCCGACAAAAGACACGACAAAAAGCACCGTCAGGATAAAAATTTTAAGATATAAATATTTTTTCTTATTGCGTCGTTGACGCTCTACCCTGCTGTTACGCATAATAGTACCACCTTAAATTAATAGCAATACGTCTACCTATTTATTTTACCGTATTTTCCAGTCCCGTTCAATAACATTTTATTGGTAGTTGACGGCCGTCAGTTCCCGGCCGGGAGGATGAAACGATACTCCAGCGGCACGGCGGACGCAGGCGCCGGGACTGATTTCACCTGCAGCGCATAGACGGTGTCCTGAGGCTCTACAGGCAGCAGAACCCGCCCCTGCCTGGTGAAATAAGTGATCCCGTTGACCTCCAGCAGCCCCTCAAAAGGCCGCAACGTATACCGGTCCCTGACCTGTACGGTAAGATAGGTTTTTTTGCCGATAGCCAGCTGTTTGGGCAGCACGCTGACCAGAATGTCCCGGGGCTTTTGGGGCAGCTGTACCGGTTTTACCCCATCCAGGCCTGCTTCCAGCCTGAAAGTGGACTGCTTGAGGTTATAAGCGCTGAGGCTGGCCGAACTGTAAACAACCAGTTCCCATGTGCCGGCCGCCGGAAAATCTGCTGAAACCTCAACAGCTTCCAATGTCCCGTCAGGATTTACGCCGGCAAAGTCCATGTTCCTGCCCAACTCCCTGTTCTCCTTAGGCCCGTATAAAAGCATCCTTACCCGGCCGGAACCGCCGGGAACGGAAAGCTTAACGTTAAGCTTATCGGCGCCTGGCGCCACCCGGAAGAAATAACGCTTATACCGGGCCGGGCCCACGGTGTCTTCCACCGTAACCCGGTGATTGTTCCCCGGTTCAAGCATGTATGGTTTGACAACTGTCGCCAGCACATTCATTTCCGGCCGGGAGGTGGCCAGATCGGTCCCGGTAAGGTAAGCGGAATACAGCCCCGGTTCGTCAGGCAGCCGCATATCCACATCCAGCCCCCGCACCCCGGAAGCAGGGATGTTTAACACCCTCTGTTCAGGCCTGATCCATGACGCCGTGCCTGCCAATTCCAGCTGCCGGGGCCGGCCGGCCCTGTCGCTGAGGTAGAAGGTCATCCTGCCGGGCAGGTACTCGCGGGCAAAGATGCCGGCGCCGTTCCTGTTAGCCAGGTCATAGTTCCTCGCACCGACGCCCGTTATGTCTGCCGGCAGCAGCCGCAGCATATGCCAGGCCGCTATGGTGTTAAAGGCCCCGAAGCCCTGCTCCACCGCTGAATAACCGGAGATTGGCCGGGCGCCTTTTTCCAGCGCTTTTTTGAGCTGCCCCGGGCTGACCCGCAGCCCGTTCCTTGACGCCGCATCCAACAGCAGCGCAGCGGCGCCGGCTACATGGGGGGCAGCCATGCTGGTGCCCTCACTTAAATAGTAGCGCTCGCCCTGGCGCAGGGGCACCGTGGAAACTACGCTGCCGGGGGCTACCACCGAAACCGCCGGGGAGCCGTCGGAACGGGGTCCGATGGAACTGAAATACCACAGGTTGTTCTCAGGCACATTCCAGCCATAATCGACCCGCCACATTTCCGGGGAACTGAAGGCCCCTACACTGAGGGCGCTGCCGGTTTCCCCCAGGCCGGCTGCTGTACGCAGGCCGGGTCCGTCATTGCCGGCAGCGGTTATAAAAAGTACGCCGTATTTCGCCGAGAGGTCGGCAATCAACTTATCCATCGCCGCGCTGTCGCCGTCTTCGTCTTTAAAGCCCAGGCTCATATTGATTACCGTGGCGCCGTTCCTGGCAGCATATGTTACAGCCTGGGAAATAGTCGCCGGATCACCCATCCCGGCGGAGTTCAGCACCTTAAGCGCCATCACCTGCGCCCCCGGCGCCATGCCCCGGACAGTCCCGTTGGCCGCGGCAATGCCGGCGACATGGGTGCCGTGGTCATTGCCGTCAAAGCCGATATTGATCTCCCGGCCGGAGCTTTCAATCCTGGTCACCACCAGGTTAAAGTCATTTTTGCCGTCGGCGCTCCTGAACCCGGTATAGTCCGGCTTTACACTGTAAGCGCTAAGCCCTTTTTCGTCAGAAAAATCCTTGTCCCCGTCGGTGTCCAGGTATACCCGGTCATATTGGCCGGCCTTAGTGCTGTCTACGACTAGCACCGCAAAGATGTCATTGGTGGTGCCGTTAAAATTCACGTCAATGACTTCCCCGGTTTCGTTGTAAAAAGATTTTTCCTGCAGGTAACCGTAACGGAAACGGCCGCTCACAGAGCGGATGCCGCTAATGCGGTAGTCCCCGTTCACCAGGTGCAGAATACTGTCAACAGCCGTTACCTCGGCAGCAGTTTCAATGTCCCCCTCGCCGGTAAAATCCACCCAGGCGGAGATTTTCCCTTTGCCGCCGGCGGTCTTCTGCAGGTCCGGGTGGCCGGGGTCAATACCGGTATCAATAACGGCAATGACCTGCCCGGCGCCGTCGGCCCCCGTAACATTGACAAAATCGTTGACACCTGTGACATCTTTGGTGGTCTCCAGGCTCCTGGCCGGGCTGCCCTTCCCTTCGGTTCCTTCATTTTGGGGCGCCCGTGGCTGGGCAGCCTCCAAGGTATCCGGCGTCCGCGGCCGGGTGACTTCTACCGGCCGATTCTCAGTCACCTCTAAAACCTGCCGGTGGCGCAGGAGCTCATCATATGTGTCTTCCTCAACTTCAGCAGTCAGAAAATCAACTTCCGGAGCGGTGAACCTGACGCGGCCGCCGCTGTTTTTTATAAAAGCGGCAACATCTTTGACTTTGCCGGGAGCTGTGGAAACCAACACTGTCCTCCGGGCCCCCTCCGGCCCCGCCGTCGTGCCGGCGGCTGCCTCCCGCTCTACCGGCATGGCGGCAGCGGCGGAAAACACCTTTTCATTGCCGGTAAACCCGCCGATACCGGCATAGGTGGCGTCAGCCTGCTCAATATAAGTAATTTTCCCATTATCATCAATAATAACAAAAATAAAATCCCCGGCTTTAACGGCATCCGGCCCAACAAGCCTGCCCCCGGCTAGGATCACTGCCCCGTCGGCCAGTGCGGCAGTGGTGACCTGCCCCGCAACATTCAGGGTTAAAACAGCGCCGCCGTCCGACACCTTCTCTACACCGGCATACATGGTATACTGGCGGCCCAGTTCCGACAGCACCTTTTTAATCAGCACCGCGGTTTCCCCCCGGGAAGCGAACCGCCCCGGTTTGAAGGAACCGTCGGGAAAACCGGAAACCAGCCCGGCAGTGTAAGCGGCGCTGATAGAAGGCCGGGCCCAGCCGGGGATGTCACCCGCATCGATGAAATTTTGCAGAATATCTTCCGGCCCTGCGGGCAGGTTTAACGCCCGCACCAGCACACTGGTGATTTCATCCCGGCGGATAACTTTGGCCGGTTGAAAAGTCCCGTCCGGATAGCCGGTGATAATCCCTTTTTCCTTAGCCAGGGTCACAAAGCCCGAGGCCCAGTGATATCCGGGCACATCACGGTAACCGGTGGCCATGCCCTGGGCAATTTTGGCCTGGTCGGCATACCCCAGCGCCGCGATGACCATGGCCGCAAACTCGGCCCGGGTAACGGCCCCGCCGGGATTGAACCTGCCGGCATTACCCTTGACAATAGAAAGGCTGGCCAGCTGCAAAATTTCGTTCCTGGCCCAGTGCCCGGAAATATCTGAAAACCCGGCGGCCTGGGCCGGTGCAATCAACCGGGCCGGTAATATCAACCCGGCCGTAAAAAACAACAGCAAAACACCAGCAAGCGCTCTTTTATGCTTCATCCGCTTTGGCACGCGCACTCCTCCAAGTTACAGGGGCCTTTTAAAGGTATTTCTGAAATCCTTCCGCCCGCATTTTCTCCAGCAGTTTCTTAATGTCCTGGGCTTTTTCCTTTTTGCAGATGAACATCACGTCATCCGTGTCAATGACTACCAGGTCTTCAACCCCGACAGCCGCGATCAGCTTGGTTTTCCCTTCGATGATACAGCCCCTGGTATCTATACTGACGACCGAACCCTGAAAAAGGTTCCCCAGTTCGTCAAGGTTCAACACCCGGTCCAGGGCATTCCATGTCCCCACGTCATCCCAGCCGAAACTGCCGGGGATGACAAAAACCCCGGGGGCCTGCTCCATAATACCATAATCGATGGAAATTTTATCGAACTTTAGGTATTCCTCTGTCAAAACCCGTTCAAATTCCGTCGTCCCCCGGACCCGGCCAATCTCTTCCAGCCCCCGGTGCAGATCCGGCATAAGTCCTTTTATCAGCCCCCGGATAGTTTTGACCCGCCAGGCAAACATGCCGCTGTTCCACAGGTAGCCCCCGGCGGCCAGGTATCCTTCCGCCCTTGCCAGGTCGGGTTTTTCCACAAAGGCTTCGACTTTGTATACATCCTGCTGTCCGCCTAACGGGCATTCCGCACCGACCTTAATATAACCGTACCCGGTATCAGGGCGGGTCGGGGTAATACCTATAGTCACCAGATGGTCCCCGGCGGCAGCGGCGCCGGCGGCGGCCTTAAGGCACCGGATAAATTCGTCCTCATCCTTTATCAGGTGATCGGCGGGCAGCACCACCATTACCGCCTCCGGGTCCTTGTTTTCCAGGTGTAGGGCGGCAAGCCCGATACACGGGGCCGTATTCCGGCCGGCCGGCTCGATGATGATGTTCTCCCGGGGCAGTTCCGGGATGTGCCCGGCAACGGCAGCGGCGTAATCAGCCCCGGTGACCACATGCACCCGGTCGGCCGGCAGCCATTTGCGCACCCTTTTATATGTAGCCAGGATCATGCTGTCCTCACCGGTGAGGTTGATAAACTGTTTGGGCATCTCTTCCCGGCTCTTGGGCCAGAAACGTTCACCCTTGCCTCCGGCCATTATCACGACCATTACCATTATAGCCACTCCCCATGATTGTTTATGTTCGCACCGAATTCGACATACACGGTTATTGCTTCGACAACTGTCCTCTTTTTCCCTCTATAAATTGTAAATAAAACACAATAATGGCATATGTAAAAATGGCTTGAAGAACACCTACGTCCCTCCAAGCCATTTCCAAAAACTATTTGCGGTTCAGCAACCCGTTAAACAGCACATCCAGCATCGGTTTTAAAACAGCCTTGGGATCAGTGTTCCCGTATTTGAACACCACCGGGCCAAAAAGTCCCCCCAGGCAGCCGGTAAAAGCAAGGGTGGCCGCCGTCGGGTCTACCTCAGCGAACTCCCCCGTTTTGATGCCTTCTTCGATGATCGCCCGGACCGCTTTTTGTTTCCGTTCCCGTTCCTCAAAAATCCACTGCCGGAAATCCTGGTTGAACTGCATCGGTTCACTCATGGTGATTTTGGCCAGCTCTTTGTAATCGATGATAAACTGCAGGTGCACTTCCGCGATTTTCATCAGCCGGTCCCGGCAGGAAGCGCCGATCCCCCCGGCTTCACTGCGGATATTTTCCATATAGAACTGCATGCCGGCGCGGAACATCTCCTGAAACAGTTCGGTTTTGCTGGAAAAATACTCGTATACGGTGCCTTTTCCCACATCGGCCAGCTGGGCGATGTCCTCAACCTTGGCATCGTGGAAACCTTTTTCAGAAAACACTTTTACCGCCGCTTTGATGATTTGGGTCCGTTTGTCAGATTCACCTTTATGCAACGGTGCTTCACCTTCTTTCATAACGGCTGGTGCTATCAGACCGGCCGGCTAACCGCCCATTGCGGCCGAACCGCTACTGCCCCCGGTTGAACCGGAAGCGGTTAAGCTGCCGGTAACAAACAGGCCGTACTTAAACTTGGATTTAAGGGTGTTATAGTTATAGATGGACTCAGCCAGTTTTTGCCGGGCTGTCTCCAGATCGATGGTAGCCTTCTGGACATCCTGGCCGGTAGCCAGGCCGGCTTTGTATTTCAACCCAAAGATCCGCTGGTTTTCCTGCTGTTTCTCCACTTCTTTCTTGTTCCAGTTGATGACCTGTTCCAGGGAAAGCAGGGTAAGGTAATCCTTCTTTACGGCCAGGGTCGTATCCTGTTCCTGCTTTTTTACCTTAATATCCGCAGCCTGCTGGGCGTATTTGGCGGTTTCATAGCTGGTAACGCCGCCGCCCAGGAACTTCTTGGCGGTTTCAAATTCTACCTGTTTCAGGGCCTTTTCTTCTTTAACGCTGATAATCTCGATATTATTGGCCAGGGCTTCATAGACTGCATCCTGCACCTTGATGTCAGCAGCCTTCACAAATTCAAAAGTGGCGGTCAGCTTTAAAGGGGTGTCCAGTTCAAGGCCTGTAAGCTTGTTTAACTCCATCACAGCCATGTCGTAATCGTTTTGCGCCGAGGTAACCCCGGCCTCACTGGCGGCCACCAGGGCTTCGACCCCGATAACATCCCCTTTGGACATGGAGCCAACCTTTAAACTGTCCTGGGCTATTTTTAACTGGTCCTTGGCGTACTTAAGGGTCACTTTTTTCACTTCTAAAAGCTGCCCATACTTCAAAACATCGTAATACGCCGTTTCGACATTGAGCTTCAGGGTTTTTTCCTGCAGCTTCTGCTTTTCCTTGGCCAGGGTCAGGGCCATCTTAGTTGCAGCAGGAGCGTTCCATTTCAATTTACCCATTTCATAAGTCTGGACCCTATCCACATCCATCGCGTCAGCCGTGTATTTCGCCCCGTCATAAGCCGCCTGGGCGGAGTCGACGTCCACCTTGGCCAGGGCCATATCGGGATTGTTTTTCAAGGCCAGGTCAATAGCCTGCTGCAGGCTTAGTTCCTTTGCCTGCGGACCTTTTTGGGCCAGTCCGACACCGGTGGCAACCAGGGAGACACTCACCAACAACAAAACCGCCAACCATTTTTTTAACCCCTGCATAAGTATTCCTCCCCTCGTATAATGATTTCAGAGTCCTAATTTGAACGGTAATATAAACCGTTCATTTTTTGTAACAAGTTGGTCTTTGAAAACTGGAAATTATGACTTTATTTTTGCTGCTGTTCCAGGCACAATGGAA
>JBMOPI010000302.1:0-21518 GCA_049324975.1 Bacillota bacterium | reverse complement strand
ATAAGGTTAAGGAGCACTTTATCAATACCCAGTTATTGAAACACGGTGTCAAGGGCCTGCATGACATTGTTGTGGAAGACGGGGAACCGGCCCTTAAATTTATGGCGGATAAGGGCATTAAAGTAACTACCATGGGCCGCCAGGTTGATGAGGACCGGGAATATTTCCTGGCTGCCGGGGCGGCGGGGATTTTTGCCGGCAGATATATTATCTGCTGATTGTTATTGCCGGTCCGGCGCCGGCGCTTTGGCGGCCAGCAATTCTTTTACTGTGGTGTAGTGCCGGGCGTATTCGGACAGGCGCATTTGGACGGTTTTCATGTCACCGGAGATATAAATCCGGTTAGGGTAAATGAGTTCAACCATTTACATACCCTCCTGCCGTTTTTCTATAGGATATGCTTGTCCGGGGGTTATTATTACTCTAACGGAGGAACCATGAACGATTATTACGTTGACCTGCACGTCCATATTGGACGGTCTGGGGCCGGTGTGCCGGTGAAAATCACCGCCGCCCGGGACATGACCCTGGCCAATATTATGTATGAATGCATGCACCGTAAAGGCATCCAGATGGTGGGGGTAATTGACACCCTTTCACCCAGGGTACAGGAAGATATGCAACAGCTGGTCCAGGCCGGTGACCTTCGGGAACTTCCGGGCGGCGGGCTGTCGTATAGGGGAAAGGTCACACTGATCCCCGGCGGGGAAGTGGAGACAACGGAAAAAGGCAGGGGAGGCGCCCACTGCCTTTGTTATTTTCCCACGCTTGCTGCGCTGCGTGACTTTACCCGGCGAATGGCAAAATATATCACTAACATAACCCTGAGTTCACAAAAAAGCCGGCTGGCCATGCAAGAGCTGGCGGAACTAACGGTGGGACACGGGGGCATGCTGGTGCCGGCCCATGTTTTTACACCCCATAAAGGGGTTTACGGCTGCTGTGTGAAAAGCCTGCTGGAGATCCTCACCCCGGCATCTTTCCGTGAAATTCCGGCAGTTGAACTGGGATTAAGTGCTGATACGGATTTTGCTGATACAATTGATGAATTGGCGGAAAAAAGCTTTTTAACCAATTCGGATGCCCATTCACTGCCGAAGATTGGCCGGGAATTCAATCTGATCAGGATGGCAGAGCCTGATTTTGCGGAGCTTAAAATGGCGCTGACAAGAATAAACGGCCGCCATGTAACCGGGAATTTCGGCTATCACCCGCGGCTGGGCAAATACCACCGGACCCACTGTGAGGACTGCAGCCGTATTGTAGAGGAGGAGCCGCCGGTTACTGCATGTCCAGGCTGCGGCCGGCCGGTGGACAACCGGCGGGTGACTATCGGCGTATATGACCGGATCTGCCTTATCCGGGACCGGGGGGAGCCGCAGCATCCGGACCATCGTCCACCTTACCGTTATCAGGTGCCGCTGCAGGATTTGCCGGGGATTGGCGGTAAGACCGTGGCTAAACTCCTGGGAAACTTCGGTACGGAAATGGCAGTGCTTCATGAGGCGCCGGAGGAAGACCTCAGCCGCGTGGCCGGCGATGCCCTGGCACGGTTGATTTTGGCCGCCCGCACCGGAAAGCTGGCAATTTCAGCAGGGGGCGGCGGACGATACGGTAAGGTCATTAGATAGGAGGTTGTTACATGAGCAACAGCGGAGTATTTGTTACGGTAAATGCCAGCGGTGCGGCAGAAGCTGCGGAGAGGGGCTGCCTGGTACTGGTAGTGGACGTTATCGATATGTCTACTACCCTTGAATCGGCCCTGGATGCGGGGGCGCTGGCAGTTTACGGCGCCAGCCCGGACAGCTCGAGGGCGCCGGTAAAGTTAAACCCGCAGAAAATCGGCCGCCTGGCAGGAAAAATGGCTGTCGCCAATGATACCGGCGTGATAATTATTTCCGAACCGCGGGTAGGTACTGATGAGGAAAGAAAAGCCCGGGCCTCCAAAACCATAAAAGGAGTGGAAGCCGCAGGGGCCGGGATTACGGCTATATTGCCCAACATTGGCGCGGAAACAGCTAAGTTAGCTGACTTTACAGGTAAAGTGGTGGTAGCGGTTACTGACACCGGCGGAGTCGCTTTTGACGCGGCCATGGAAGCGGGGGCCGTAAGCGTTATTACCGGCACAGTGGCCCGGACCATGAAAAAGCGGGGGACCATTCCTGCCCGGGCGGCTGCCATCCGTGCTATTGAAGAAGCCAGAAAATGGGATGCCGGCATTGCCGTGGTGGCTGCCAGCGCCAATTCCCTGGAAGACATCCTGGCTGCCGAGTATATTGCCCGGCTAATTATCGAAGAAGGTTTCACGAGCTTATCATAAAAAAGCCCCCCCGGCCATAAACATAGATTAATGGCATTTAAGGGGGACAAATATGTGCATAACAGGCTGAAACAGGCTGCATTTGCCTATTTCCGGCGCAACTGGTTTGTATATCTGGTGGTGACGGTTTTCTTTGCCGCCGGGGTGATTTTTGGGGCTTTGGCGGTAAAAAATTTGAATATTGACCAAATTGGGGAACTGAGCTCGTATCTTAATTCCTTCCTGGACAAAATAGGGGATACTTCTATTGGGAACCGGCCGGTTAAACAGGTTTTGACGGAGAACCTTTATATGCTTGGCGCCCTTTATATTCTAGGTCTTTCGGTCATCGGCCTGCCCCTTATTCCGGTGATTGTATTTACCCGGGGGTTTATCATTGGATTCACGGTCGGGTTTCTGGCCCGGGAAAAAGCAGTTAAAGGGCTTGTCTTTGCCTTTGTCTCCCTGATACCGCAAAACTTTCTGCTGATACCTGCCACTATTGTTGCAGCGGCGCTGTCTGTCAATGTTTCCCTGGCCATTGTCAGGAACCGTCTGGCCGGTCCCGGTTATTCACTGCTGCGTCCGGCGGGAATTTTTACAGTACTTATGTTAATGCTTGGTTTGGTTGCAGGGTTGGCCGGATTATGCGAAACATACGTCACGCCGGTTTTCATAAAAATGGCAGCCGGCTACCTGCTTTAACACTGTTCTATAACCCTGTGTCCCGGCATATAGAATTAGTATCACCGGTATAGTGGGGTGGTTGAATGTTTATTATCGTGCGGTCAGCAACCAAGAGAAAAGTAACCCTGGGCTTTAGAATTCTGGTTACCCTGGTTATTTTGGGGTTAGTAGTCAGTCATCTGTATAATATTTACCATAATTCTGCCCTCTCACAGGAGGGGTGGCTCCGGGATGACCGGCCCAGCGGCAACCCGATGCGGGTGGAAAAATCTGAACAAAAGGTCGATAAGACGCAGAAAGGAAATATACTGGACGAGTTTGTGGTAAAAATGCAGGATTTCTACCTCAAAGACAGGTAAAAAAGAGGATTTCTATGGGTTATTGTGGAAATAGGAGAGTAGTCTTTAGCTACTCTCATTTGTTTTCACCCGGCGGAGCAGCTGCCCCGGCCGTTGCTTCAGCATTATGTGTATAAGAGGGGAAGCTTATGAAAACCTTGGTTGACGAGTTTATCCACTATCTCGCAGTGGAACGGGGACTGGCCGAGAACACAATGGATTCTTACCACCGGGACCTGGCTAATTACCACGAATTTTTGGCCAGGGAAAAGATTATGGACATTCAAAAGACCACCAAAACCCACGTCATGGCTTACCTGCTTTCCTTACAGAAAAGCGACCGGGCTACGGCCACCATTTCCAGGCACCTGGCAGCGCTGAAATCCTTTTATCATTTCCTCCTCCGGGAGCGCAGGATCGACAAAGATCCCACGGCCAACCTGGAATCTCCGAAACTGGAGAAAAAACTGCCCCGGGTACTTTCGGTGGACGAAGTGGAACTGCTTTTAAAGCAGCCCAAGACTGCAGACCCGGCGGGACTACGGGACAAGGCCATGCTGGAGCTGCTTTATGCCACCGGCATCAGGGTGACTGAGCTGATTACCCTCAATGTCGATCATATCAACCTGGAAGTCGGTTTTATCCGGTGTTTCGGCAAAGGCTCCAAGGAGCGCATCGTACCCCTGGGTTCCGTGGCCAGGAAGTATGTAGGGGAATATTTACAACGGGGCAGAGTTAAACTAATCAAAGTCAAGGCGGAACAGGCCCTGTTTGTCAATCACCATGGTCGCCGGCTGACCCGGCAGGGTTTCTGGAAGATAATCAAAAAATACGCCCGGGCAGCCGGGATTGCCAAAGATATAACCCCCCATACCCTGCGTCATTCCTTTGCCACCCATCTGTTGGAGAACGGCGCTGACTTAAGGTCGGTCCAGGAAATGCTGGGGCATGCGGACATTACCACCACGCAAATCTATACCCACCTTACCAAAGGACGGCTGCGGGAGATTTATGCCAAAACCCACCCGCGGGCCTGAAAAGGAGGCAGTAATGATTAATCAAGTCACACTAATTGTCATCGACAGCCTGGGGGTGGGTGAACAGCCGGATGCCGCTAAATATGGCGATATGGGCAGCAATACCCTCGGCAACACCGCTAAAGCGGTAGGTGGACTGAAGATGCCCCATTTGGGCGCACTGGGCCTGGGTAACATCATTGATGTTGCCGGCGTACCGCCGGTGGACAGGCCCGCCGCTGCTTACGGAAAAATGACTGAGGTGTCGGCAGGCAAAGACACTACTACCGGTCACTGGGAGATTGCCGGGGTAATCCTGGAAAAACCTTTCCCGGTTTACCCGGAGGCTTTTCCGCCGGAACTGGTCAGTGAATTTGAGGAGCGCATCGGCCGGGTGACCCTGGGCAATGAGGTGGCTTCCGGTACTGAAATTATTGCCCGCCTGGGAGAAGAGCATATCCGGACAGGCAAACCGATTGTCTATACCTCAGCGGACAGTGTTTTCCAGATTGCTGCCCATGAAGAAATAATACCGCTGGAGGAACTATACAGGATATGCCGGGTGGCACGGGAAATGCTGGTCGGCGACCATGCCGTGGGACGGGTTATCGCCAGGCCATTTATCGGACAACCAGGTGCCTTTCAGCGTACACCAAACCGGCATGATTTCTCATTAAAACCGCCTGCGCCAACTTTGCTGGACCTGCTTAAGGAAAAAGGCCTGGAGGTCATGGCGGTAGGTAAAATTGAAGACATCTTCGCCGGTCAGGGGATTACTGATGCGGTACATACAAAGGAAAACATGGACGGGGTGGACAAGACCCTGGCCTTTATGAAACAGGACCGGCGCGGGCTGGTTTTTGCCAATTTGGTGGATTTTGATTCTTCCTACGGGCACCGGAATGACCCGGAAGGTTACGGCAAAGCCCTGGAGCAGCTGGACCGGCGGGTTCCCGAGCTGCTGGCGGCAACTACCGGGGACAGGCTCCTGATTATTACCGCCGATCATGGCTGTGACCCCACCACGGCCAGCACCGATCACTCCAGGGAGTATGTACCCCTGCTGGTTTATGGCCCGCAGGTTAAGGCCGGCATACAGCTCGGCACCAGGAAGACATTTGCCGATATATCGGCAACCATCGCCGAATTATTCGGCCTTCAAACCGGTGTGGGGACAAGCTTCACCAAAGCTTTATTAACGGGGGGGAGTTAGGGTTATGTTGAATAAAATTGATTATACCGAAACTGTAAGTTTTCTTAAAGAAAAAGCGGCGGCGGGGGCGGAAATAGGGTTAATTCTCGGCAGTGGCCTGGGGACGCTGGCGGATGAGATAGAAGCGCCTGTTGTTATCCCATACAGTGATATACCTAATTTTCCGGTTTCAACTGTAGAAGGGCACGCCGGGCAGCTCGTAGTCGGCCGGCTTGAAGGTAAACGGGTGGTTGCCATGCAGGGGCGCTTTCACTATTACGAAGGGTATCCTTTGCAGCAGGTGGTTTTTCCTGTCCGGGTGATGAGCAAGCTGGGTATTAAAGTTCTCGTAGTAACCAATGCCGCAGGCGGCATCAACCATGGTTATGAGCCCGGCGACCTGATGCTGATCAGGGACCATTTGAACCTTACCGGGAACAACCCGTTAATCGGACCTAACGATGATGAATTCGGTCCCCGGTTCCCGGACATGTCGGAGGCTTACGACCGCAGCCTGATGGAAATGGCCGAAAAAGTGGCCCTTGGCAATAAGCTTAAGCTACAAAAAGGGGTTTATGCCGGGCTTACCGGACCTACTTACGAAACCCCGGCAGAGATTAAATATCTCCGCGGCATTGGAGCGGACGCAGTAGGAATGTCCACAGTGCCGGAAGTGATTGTGGCCAACCACGCCGGAATTAGGGTGCTTGGTATTTCCTGTATCACCAACATGGCGGCCGGAGTACTGCCGCAAAAACTGACCCACGAAGAAGTTATGGAAACAGCGGAAAGGGTCCGTGAAAAATTCACCAGACTGGTTAAAGGCGTGCTGCGTGAGGTGTCGTTGTAAATGCGGATGTATGACCTGATACTTAAAAAAAGGTCAGGGCTGGAACTGAGCCGGGAAGAAATCGGGTTTATAATAAATGGCTATATGCAGGAAACGGTACCTGATTACCAGGTGGCTGCTTTTGCCATGGCAGTTTTCTTTCAGGGCATGACACCGCGGGAAACCGCCGACCTGACCGTGGCTATCGTCAGGTCGGGGGAACAGGTGGACCTGTCAGCCATTCAGGGGATTAAGGTAGATAAACATAGTACCGGCGGGGTAGGGGACAAGACTACTTTGGTGCTTGCGCCACTGGTGGCTGCCGCCGGCGTGCCGGTGGCAAAAATGTCCGGCCGGGGGCTGGGCCATACCGGGGGGACCATTGATAAACTGGAGTCTATTCCGGGGTTTAAAGTCAGTTTAAGTAAAGAAGAGTTTATTAATAATGTTAATCATATAAAAGTGGCCGTGGTGGGCCAGACCGGCAACCTGGCGCCGGCCGACAAAAAGCTTTACGCCCTGCGGGATGTGACGGCCACTGTGGACAGCATCCCGCTTATTGCCAGTTCGGTGATGAGCAAAAAGATTGCCTCCGGCGCTGATGCGATTGTGCTTGACGTGAAAACCGGCAGCGGCGCTTTTATGAAAAAGGAAGAGGATGCCTTTAAACTTGCCCGGGCCATGGTGGACATCGGCGCCCAGGTGGGCCGGAAAACCGTGGCCGTAGTCACCGACATGGACCAGCCCCTCGGTTATACCGTAGGCAATGCCATGGAGGTCCGGGAAGCAATCGAAACCCTTCAGGGAAAAGGTCCGGCTGACCTGACAGAACTAACACTTGTATTGGGTGGTCAAATGCTTGCGCTGGCCGGTGCCGCTGGAAGCGCTGAGGCGGGCCGGGAGCGGATGGAGGCACTGCTAAAGAGCGGCGCGGGTATCGCCAAGCTAAAAGAAATGGTGACAGCCCAGGGCGGCAGCGCTGAAGTGATTGAATGGCCGGAACAGTTGCCCCAGGCCAAAGAGCAGGTTACCGTGGTGGCCCGGGCAGACGGGTTTGTTTCAGCTATACAGACGGAACAGATTGGCATCGCGGCCATGACCCTGGGCGCCGGGCGGGAGACAAAAGAGTCAAACATTGACCTGGCGGTAGGCATAGAACTAAAGAAGAAGGTCGGCGACACAGTCCGGGCCGGGGAAACCCTGGCGGTAATTTATGCCAACGACAGTGGTCGGGTTGCACGCGCGGAGGATTTAATCCTGGCGGCTTACAGTATCGACATGCAAAAACCTGCTTCAAGGCCGTTGGTCCATGGTGTGGTGGACGGGAAATAAGCAGGCTGCATTAAGGCATATTTTCCCCCTTTTTTAGGGATACTTTTAAAAGCAAGTATCCAAAGAAAAGGGGGACTTAATTTGAAAAGAAAAGCAACCGTTGTGATCATGGCATTAATCTTGGCACTCTCATCAGTACCGGTCAGCCGGGCAGAGCCCCCGGTCCTGGAAACCACGGCGGAATCCGCCGTGCTGATGGATCCTGTTACAGGCAACATTCTGTATGAGAAAAACCCGGACAAAAAGCTGCCGCCGGCCAGTGTAACTAAGGTGATGACCCTGCTGGTGGCGCTGGAAGCCCTGGAAAAAGGCAAGGTCAAACTTACAGATCAGGTTGTGACCAGCGAAAATGCATGGAAAATGGGTGGCTCCCAAATTTACCTTGAACCCGGGGAAACCATGTCCCTGGAAACAATGCTTATTTCCATTGCCGTGGGTTCCGCCAATGATGCCTGTGTGGCCGTGGCCGAGCATATTGCCGGTTCATTGGAAGGCTATGTACAGTTGATGAATGACAAAGCAAAAGAACTCGGCTGTAAAAACACACATTTTGTCAATGACTACGGCCTGCCGGCGGAAGGTCATTACACAAGCGCCCGGGACCTGGCCATCATGATGCGGGAGACTTTGAAATATCCTCTTTTTAAAAAACTGACCTCAATCAAACACTACGACCTGAGAGACGGCAAGTTCGTACTGCATAATACCAACAAACTGTTATGGTGGTACAAAGGCGTAGACGGAGGTAAAACCGGCTGGACCACCGAGGCCAAGTACTGTCTGGCTTCTACTGCTGAACGGGATGGGCTCAGGCTGATTGCCGTCGTCATGGCGACCCCGGAACCAAAAAGTCATTTCAGGGAATCCATGAAGTTATACAATTACGGGTTTTCACAGTTTGAAGCAACTTCTTTCGCCAAAAAGCACCAGGTTATCGGTGCGGTTCAGGTGCATAAAGGCACTGTGGACCAGGTTCACGCTGTGACAGAAAACAGCGTTGGTGCAGTAGTTCCAAAGGGCAGCAAAAAATCCGTTAAGTACAGTGTTAAACTCGATAAGTTAGTGACAGCCCCGGTACAGAGAGGCCAAAAATTGGGTACGGTCACCGTCATCAAAGACGGCCGGGAACTGTTTGCCGTTAACCTGGTAGCCGAACGGGAAGTGCCGAAGGGCAATGTTTTCAGGCATATAAAGAAAATTTTCAGGACCACGTTTACTTTTAATAAATAATGGTTTCGAAAGATGGCTGGGATTTTGATTTGCCGGAAATTAAATGTTAGGTTAAGAACCCGGAAGAGGGATGGGGTACCATCCCTCTTCTTTTTTTCGACGTAACGTTACATTTCTTTTACCAGAAATATGCAGGAAATAAGGCGCAGACCGTAGAATACGACTACAGCATAACGGAAGGGGGATGCGCATGAAACTGCGTATGAATATTACCGGCAATACGCTGGTGGTCCGGGTCAGCGGGGAGCTTGACCTGGTTGTGGCCGACGAATTCCGGGCCAAAGTGGACCTGAAGCTGGACGAACATCCTGTACGGAACCTGGTGATAAATTTACAGGGCGTTAGGTTTATAGACAGTTCAGGGTTGGGTGCGATACTGGGCAGATACAAGCGGATTTCTGCCGGCGGTGGCAAAGTCGCGGTTGTGGGCGCGGCGCCGCAGGTGAAAAGGGTCCTTGAATTATCAGGTATTTTGAAGATTATGGGTGCATATGACAAAGAAGAACAGGCTCTTCAGGCCCTATAGGAGGTTGGATACATGAAAATAAAAAATCAAATGAAACTGGTGTTTTTAAGCCTGCCGGAGAATGTGGCCCTGGCCCGCATTACTGTTGCCGCTTTTGCTTCTCAGCTGGAAATGACCCTTGAGGACCTGGAGGAAATTAAGGTGGCGACTTCCGAAGCGGTATCCAATTCAATTATTCACGGGTATGACAACGACCCAAACAAATCAGTCACAGTGATTGCGACCATTAGGGAAACCACCTTGGAAATTACTATAGAAGATGAAGGGAAAGGCATTCCTGATGTCGCCCGGGCCATGCAGCCTGCTTATTCCACCGACCCGGAACGGATGGGCCTTGGATTTGTGTTTATGCAATCTTTCATGGACCGGGTGGATGTCCAGTCGGAAGTCAATAAAGGAACTAAGGTTTTGCTGGTGAAAAACACTGCCCCGGCTGTAGCCACGGCCATTCAAGACAAGAACTAGGCGGGTGGATGTTATGAGCACCCGTTTATCCGAAATGAATCTGCCGCGCTTTCCTCTGCTTTCCGACGAGGAAATGAAGGCTTTATTATATAAAACCAAGGCCGGTGACCCGGAAGCCCGCGAACGGTTGGTCAACTGCAATCTCAAACTGGTCTTCAACCTTGTCCAGCGTTTTGTCAACCGGGGTTACGAACCGGAGGATTTATTCCAGATTGGAACCATTGGACTGATTAAAGCAATTGACAAGTTTGATTTAAATTACGATGTAAAATTTTCTACTTATGCGGTACCGTTGATTATTGGTGAGATCAGGCGGTTTTTGCGGGATGATAGTCCGGTCAAGGTCAGTCGAGGGGTTAAGGAAGTTGCCGGCAAAGTCAGCCGGGCCAGGGAGGAACTGGCCGTCACCCTGGGACGGGAACCGACGGTCGGTGAAATTGCTGATGCGGTCGGGATGTCCCGGGAAGATATTGTTTCCGCCCTGGAAGCGGTGCAGACGCCGACATCTATTTATGAAACCCTTTACCAGGATGACGGCGATCCGATTTATGTGATGGACGCCATCACCGGGGAGAAGGGCGATGATGCCCCGTGGTTTGACCGGTTGGCGATGAAGGAAATCCTGCGGCGGCTCCCGGAAAGAGATCGTCAGGTGCTCCTGCTGAGATTCTTTGAAGATAAAACCCAGTCCGAAGTCGCCACAATGATGAAGATTTCCCAGGTACAGGTTTCCCGCATTGAGCGCCAAGCCCTGAAAAATTTAAAAGCTTTGCTGGATACAAATAATGATGAGCACCGGTAACCCGGTGCTTTTTCCATACCCCAAGATAGTATACCGCTCCTGCGGCATAAAAAAGGCTAACTCGGCGCTTCGCGCCAACGGAGCCTTTTTAATGTATAAATTATCGTTCTTTTGGGAAAATTTTTGTTGTAACGACAAACATAGGAGGAGTGGTCAAATGTTCGTGAAAGTAGCTGAATTAGTGGGCGAATCCCCGGATAACTGGAAGGATGCGGTACAGGCGGCAGTCCGGGAAGCATCCAGGATGTATGACAACATCACCGGCGTCGAAGTATACAACCTTACCGCCGATGTAAAGAACGGCCGTCTGGTGGAATACAAGGCTAATGTAAAGATTGCTTATACCGAATAGCAGATATGAGGACACCGCCGGTGTCCTCATTAAACTATCAACCGGAAAAGGATGGGATTGGGCATGGGCGGGCATAAATTAAACCCCAGCGAACAGGAAATGCAAAAAGTCATTTACCGGCAGATGGTGCAGCAGACCAAACCAAAGCCGCCACTGGCCAGGAATATCCTAGGGGCATTTTTCTTTGGCGGGTTAATATGTACCATCGGCCAGGCTTTTTTAAACCTTTTTAAGTCTCAGGGACTGACCACGCAGGAAGCCGGTGCGGCCACTGCGGCGGTGTTGATTTTCGCCGCGGCTTTTTTAACCGGGCTGGGGGTTTATGATTCTATTGCCAAATATGCCGGGGCCGGGACCATTGTGCCGATTACGGGTTTTGCCAACTCCATGGTCGCCCCGGCCCTGGAATTCAGAAGGGAAGGCATGGTCATGGGCCTGGGGGCCCGGCTGTTTACCCTGGCGGGGCCGGTGCTGACCTTTGGCTTTGTAACATCATGGCTTATCGGACTAATTGCATATTTAATTACCTAAGGAGGAACAGTTTTGGTCGCGACAAAAAAAACAGGCCGGCAAACGGTCCGGTTTGCCAATCCCCCTGTGCTGCTGGGCACCGCTGCCGTAGTGGGACCCAAAGAGGGACAGGGCCCCTTGGGCAAGAGTTTCGACCATGTCTGGGAAGATACCCTGAACGGTGAAAAAACGTGGGAAAAAGCTGAACGTAAAATACTTATGGAAGCATGTACCCGGGCCATGCAAAAACTGCAGTTAACCCCGGACAGGATAGATTTTATGCTGGCGGGTGACCTGCTGAACCAGATTATTTCGGCCAATTTTACAGCCCGGGCAATGGGTATACCTTTTATCGGCCTTTACGGGGCCTGTTCCACGATGTATGAGGGGCTGGCCCTGGGTTCCATGCTGGTGGACGGGGGTTATGCCGACCATGTGCTGGTGGCTTCCTCCAGTCATTATGACACGGCGGAACGGCAGTACCGGTTCCCCACTGAACTGGGCACCCAACGGCCCCCTTCCGCCCAGTGGACAGTAACCGGAGCAGGGGGGGCAATTATAGCCGGCCAGGGGACCGGCCCGTTAATTACCCATGCCACAATCGGTAAAGTCCTCGACCTGGGCATCAAAGACGCCAATGATATGGGTTCGGCCATGGCCCCGGCCGCCGCAGACACCATTATCCGGCATTTTAAAGACACCGGGCGGACACCTGAAGATTATGACCTGATTGTTACGGGTGACCTGGCTGCCATTGGCCGGTCCCTGACGGAACAATTGGTTAAGCAGGCCGGGTACGATATATCAAAAAATTATACCGATTGCGGCGTATTGATTTACGACCCCGCCCAGGATACTCATGCCGGGGGCAGCGGCTGCGGCTGCTCGGCATCGGTCTTATGTGGTTATCTGATTAAGGAAATCGTAGCGGGGAAATTTAAACGGATTCTGGGGATAGGCACCGGGGCACTTCTAAGCCCGATTTCCGCACTTCAGGGTGAATCAATCCCCGGTATCGCCCACGCTGTGGTTATTGACGCTTACAATTTACATTAAAAAATATGTGTCCTCTGTGGTTTATTAAAATTAGTTTTAGGAGGCTACAGATTATGGATTATGTAAAAGCCTTTTTGGTAGGCGGCGGTTTCTGTGTCATCGGTCAGTTATTAATGGATTTAACCAGTTACCGGCTTACCCCCGCCCATATCCTTGTCGGTTTTGTTACCGGGGGCGCTGTGTTGAGTGCTATTGGGATTTATCAGCCTTTAGTGGACTTTGCGGGGGCCGGAGCCACTGTCCCCCTGCCGGGATTCGGCCACTTGCTGGCCCAGGGGGCTATTGACGGTGCGAAAGAGAAAGGGCTTTTGGGGGCTTTTTCCGGCGGCATCGAAGCTTCGGCGGTAGGGATTGCGGCTGCTGTTATTTTCGGTTACCTTGTGGCTGCTGTTTTTACGCCTAAAGGGGATTAAGCATAAATTTTTCCGGCGGGCAAATAATACTTTTGAGGTGAAAAAATGCCTGACGAGAAAAGGAAAGTCATTATCGTTACAGATGCCGACCGGGTAGCCTGCCGGACAGTGGAGACAGCAGCCCGGAACATCGGCGCCAGGTGCATCTCTCTGTCTGCCGGCAACCCGACACCTATAACCGGTGACCAGGCAGTCCAGTTAGTCATGTTGGCTGAACACGACCCGGTTGTGCTGATGGTGGATGACCGGGGAAAAAGAGGGCATGGCAAAGGAGAACATGTGCTGGCATATGTGGCCAGACATCCCGGCATTGAGGTCCTGGGGGCGGTGGCAGTAGCAGCCAATACCCGGTTTACCGAAGGGGTCCGGGTAACCGAATCCGTAACCAGGAACGGTGAAATTATTAACGGTCCGGTGGATAAATGCGGTAATCCTGAATGTGCCGGTCACTGCCTGCTTGAAGGGGATACTGTCGATATCCTAAGGCAGCTTGATATTCCGGTAATAATAGGGACCGGTGACACGGGCAAAATGGATTTTGCCGATGACTACACCAAAGGGGCACCGGTAACTACCAAGGCGCTGCAGGAAATTTTAATCAGGAGTGGATATACACATGCAAGAAACCATGGCTCCCATCCACAGGGTCAGCAAAAAGTATGACGAGAACATTGCCATTCTAAAAGAGGAACTGGGCATCGGGGTAAGTTTCGATGTGGTCCTGCGGGAATTTGAAATCGGAGGCAAAAAAGCTGCCTTTATCTTTGTTGACGGTATGATCAAAGACATACCGTTTGTAGAAATCATGCAGAACTTTGTGGAACTGGACCGCGGAGATTTATGCCCCAACACCCTCCACAAAATGCTTTCCCGTTACGTTACTTACGTCAAAGCAGCACCTACCGATAAAATTGAGGACATTGTAGCCAAAGTCCTGTCTGCCTTCATGGTATTGATAGTAGACGGGATGGACGAGGCTATCCTCATCGAAGCCCGGCAGTATCCGGCCCGGGGGCCGGAAGAACCGGATATTGAACGGGTGGTGCGGGGCTCCCGGGACGGCTTCACGGAAACCCTGCAGTTTAATTCAGCCCTGCTGCGCAGGCGGCTCAGGGACCCGAAACTGCGCATAGAAGTCCTGCAGGCCGGCGCCAGATCAAAAAGTGATATAGCTGTGGCATATATCAATGATGTGGCCAACCCGGAACTGGTCAAAACTATTAAGGACCGGATAAAAGATATTAAAATCGACGGCCTGCCCATGGCTGAAAAATCGGTGGAGGAATTCATCACCACCAATAACTGGAACCCGCTGCCCCAGGTGCGTTACACCGAGCGGCCGGACGTGGCGGCTATCCACCTGCTGGAAGGTCACATTCTGATTATGGTGGATACATCGCCCAGTGTGATTATTGCTCCCACGACCTATTTCCATCACCTGCAGCATGCCGAGGAATACCGGCAGAACGCCGCCGTGGGCGCCTATCTCAGGTGGGTGCGCTTTGCCGCCGTGATGGCTTCAATTTTTTTGCTGCCGTTATGGTACCTGGTTGTCATCCAACCACAGCTGCTCCCTGAGACCCTGAAATTTATCGGTCCTTCCAAAGCGGCTAAAGTGCCTTTGATTTGGCAGTTCCTGGCCGCCGAAATAGGTCTTGATATGATCCGTATGTCAGCTATTCATACACCATCGCCGCTGGCTACGGCGCTGGGTTTGATTGCCGCTTTCATGATCGGTGACGTGGCCATCAGCGTCGGCCTGTTCACCCCGGAAGTAGTTCTTTATCTGGCAATTTCCGCAGTGGGGACTTTTGCTACGCCCAGTTATGAACTGGGCATGGCCAACAGGCTTTTCCGGTTATTCCTGTTAATCATGGTGGCGCTGCTGAAACTACCGGGATTCCTTATAGGTATTGGCGCTATCCTGGTGCTGCTGGCGATAACCAAACCCTTTGGTATCCCGTACCTGTGGCCGGTTATACCGTTTAACGCCAAGGCTCTAAAAGCTATTTTAGTCCGTTCACCGGTCCCGATACACAACACCAGGCCCAGTATTTTAAAGCCGCTGGACCGCAGCCGGCAGCCCGGCCTCTCTCCGGCCCGTAAACCATTGGGTAAAGGTGAAAATGACCAGGGTACTTCAAATTCCGAATAAAACCTGATTTTCCGGTCAATAATATTACCTGTCATTCTTTTTAAGAGGAGGTTAAATTTTCCATGCCGGTAAAAGTGGGTATTCCCCGGGCATTAATGTATTATTATTATTTCCCGTTGTGGAAAGGTTTTTTTGAAAGCCTTGGGGCACAGGTAATTGTCTCACCGAAAACAACCAAAGCAATTTTAGATAAAGGTGTAAAATCGGCTGTTGACGAAGCATGTCTGCCGGTCAAATTATGCTACGGCCACGTAATGGAACTGAAGGACAGGGTTGATTATATCTTTGTCCCAAGGATTGTCAGTGTTGAAAAAAAGGCTTATATCTGTCCTAAATTTTTGGGGCTGCCGGATATGATCAGGCATAATATTGACGGCTTGCCCCGACTGATAGATGTTACGGTTAATCTCAACCGCAGGCAGCGGAACCTTTTTTTCGCCGTTTATGAGGTTGGCAAACAATTTACCGCCAACCCGCTGGCAATCTGGCGTGCCTTTATGTTTGGCCTGATCCGGCAGCGTAAATTTAACCGTCTGACGGCATCAGGTCATTTGCCCCATGAGGCCCTTGAAGAAATGGAAAAGGGCGGAGAAATAAAAAGCCGGCAGGACACCGGCAGCGGTTTACAAATTGCTCTTGTCGGACATGGCTATAATATTTACGACAGTTATATCAGTATGAATATTATTCAAAAGCTCCGGGATATGGGGGTAAAAGTATTGACTGCGGATAATATTGACGCCGCGGACATTGAGAACGGCGCTTCCAGGCTGCCAAAGCGTTTATTCTGGACCCTGGGGCGGAAAATGGTTGGCTCTGCTTTTCATTATTCCAAGCGGAGCGATGTAGACGGGCTTATCCACCTTGCTGCCTTTGGCTGTGGGCCTGATTCATTCACCGGTGAAATCATTGAACGGACCGTCCGGAGGGAAAAACAAATCCCGTTTATGAACCTGACCATAGACGAGCACACAGGTGAAGCCGGTGTTGTAACCAGGCTGGAGGCATTTGTTGACATGATCAAATGGAGGGCGGCGCAATAATGAAAGTGACCTTTCCCCATATGGGAAATATGTACATCTGTTTAAAGGCACTACTGGAATATCTTGATGTTGATGTGGTTGTTCCGCCATCCACGAGCAAGAGGACACTGACCATGGGTGTCCAGCATTCACCGGAATTTGCCTGTTTACCGTTGAAAGTTAACTTGGGTAATTTTATGGAGGCGCATGAATTAGGGGCTGACACAGTCCTGATGGCCGGCGGGATAGGCCCGTGCCGTTTTGGATATTACGCCCAGGTACAGCGGGAGATACTCCGGGACCTTGGTTACAACTATGACATGGTGGTTTTGGAACCGCCCCAAAAACACATCTCCGAGTTATTAGTCAAGATAAAGCATGTTACCGGCAACCGGTCTTGGGTGGATATTGTCAGGGCCATCAAATTCGCCTGGCACAAAGCCCGGGCGGTGGATGCCGTTGAAATGGAGGCACAGAAGCTGCGGGCCCGGGAAATGACACCCGGTTCGGTAGATATTGTGTATAAAAAAGGTCTCGCGGATATTGACGCCGCAAAAAACAAAAAAGAACTTGATGACACGGTATTAAAAACTATGTGCTCATATAAACGGGTGCCGGTGGACCATGGAAAAAAAGTGCTAAAAATCGGCATTGTCGGAGAAATATATGTTTTGCTGGAGCCTTTTGTCAACTTGGATGTGGAAAGGCACCTCGGTCGTTTGGGCGTAGAAATAACCCGTTCCATTTACCTGAGCGAGTGGATTAATGATCACCTCTTCATGGGGCTCATAAAGGGGGTTAAGGGAAGCAAGGCGGCTAAAGAAACGGCTCCGCCATATATCAACCACTTTATCGGCGGCCATGGTCAGGAAAGCATCGGCAATACTATCCTTTACGCCCGGTCCGGATATGACGGTGTGATCCAGGTGGCGCCATTCACCTGTATGCCGGAAATTGTTGCGGAAAGCGTCCTGCCCAGAGTAAGCAGGGAACATGACATTCCCACTTTTACACTTATCGTCGATGAGCACTCAGGTGACGCCGGTGTGCTGACCAGGTTGGAGGCCTTTGTGGATTTACTGGCAAGGAAGAAAAACAGCAAGGAAGGGGAAACAGTATGCGCGGATATTTAGGTATCGATGTGGGGTCGGTTAGCACTAACCTGGTGCTTCTCGACGAACAGCACAGGGTCCTGGAAAAACTCTATCTCAGGACACAGGGCCAGCCAATACCGACAGTTCAGCGGGGACTGGCGGAAATTGCCCATAAAATGCCGGCCGACATGGAAATCGGCGGCATAGGCTGCACCGGCAGCGGCCGTCATCTGGCCAGTGTCATTGTCGGCGCCGATTCCGTGAAGAATGAAATTACCGCCCATGCCGTGGCGGCGTCCCATCTGGTGCCGGACGTTCAGACCGTGCTGGAAATCGGCGGCCAGGATTCAAAGATTATCATCCTGCGCAACGGCGTAGTGGCTGATTTCGCCATGAATACCGTCTGTGCCGCGGGAACAGGATCATTTCTGGACCAGCAGGCGGCCCGCCTTAATATTCCTATTGAGGACTTTGGCGGCATCTCTTTACAGGCGGCAAACCCTGTCCGGATTGCCGGCCGGTGTTCCGTTTTTGCCGAGTCTGATATGATCCATAAACAGCAGATGGGCCACAACCTGCCGGATATCCTGGCCGGGCTTTGTGAAGCTCTGGTAAGGAACTACCTGAATAACGTCGGCAAAGGCAAAGAAATTTTGGGCCCTGTGGTGTTCCAGGGCGGTGTGGCGGCAAATGTCGGCATTAAGCACGCTTTTGAAAAGGAATTAGAGACGGAGGTATATGTACCTGAACACTTTGATGTGATGGGTGCTGTGGGGGCCGCGCTATTAGCCAGGGAAGCCGTCAGCGAAACCGGGAGAACAAACTTCAAGGGGTTTGCTGTGGCAGACGAGCAGTTTAAAGCCGCCAGTTTTGAATGCGGCGACTGTCCAAACCTGTGTGAGGTTATTGAAATTGCAGCCAAGGACAGGATTATTGCCAGGTGGAGCGACAAGTGCGGCAAGTGGAGCAACTCCGTCATGGCGGCCCGGAATGAAAAAAAGGAGGTTTCTGCGTGATGCAGGAACCTTTTGTACTTTCAGGCCGGGTTATATTGCCGGCAGGTAAACACGGACGGTGGACCACCGTCCTTTTTCACTTTTAAATTCCAGAGTGCCTTTATACCTATGCAAAATATAATAGGCGCTAATTAAAAACGGGCTGTAAATACCTGTACCGGTATTAGTAAACTCGAGACAAATACTGTGGCCAGCCTGACGGGTGACCACAGTAAGTATTCCACCATCCGGCATAGCCAGCATAGCATTCTCAATAATGTTTATAATTGCCTGATAAAATTGGTTTTGGCCAATTGTCGAAGAAATTTTTTGGGGGGTCAGATTTTTTAACAGTTTAATGTTTTGTTTTTCAAAAAGTGTTTTATACAGAAGGAAGATGTCTTCTATAAGTAAATTTATCTTGTAGGGTTGATTACTCAATTGAGGGGTTTTGGTTAAAAGGAGAAAGTCATCTATTGTTTGACTCACTTTGTTGATTTCGTCAAATATAATTCTTAAATGATTTTCTTCAATTGTTTTCTTTTCTGCCGTAAGCTGTAACAAGCCTTTGATTGAAGTAAGCGGATTTCTGATTTCCTGGGCAGTAGTAACGGCCAGGTCTTTAAAAAAAGCATTCATTCTGGACACCTCTTTCTAAATTCTTTAATACAGAAATTATTATAGCAAAAAGATTGTGGAAAATTTGTCCAATTTAGTCGAAGATTTTATGTCGTTATAAATTTTTGAAACTTGTATAATTTTACTGAGTCGGTTAAAATTATTATGTACATCCAACAGAGAGGGGAGTTTTGAAGAGATGAGTGAAACTAAGATTCTGTTAAGTGAAATGGAAATTCCCACAGCCTGGTATAATATACAGGCGGACATGCCTAATCTGCCAAAACCGCCTATCAATCCCAGAACCGGTAAGCCGGCCGGGCCTGAGGACCTGTCACCGATTTTCCCCATGGAGTTGATTAAACAGGAGGTTTCCACTGAGCGGTGGATTGAAATCCCCGAAGAAGTGCAGGAAATATACAAACTCTGGCGGCCGGCGCCGTTATATAGGGCACACCGGCTGGAAAAAGCCCTGGGCACACCGGCAAAAATTTATTACAAGTATGAGGGCGTAAGTCCGGCCGGCAGCCATAAGCCGAATACATCCGTGCCTCAGGCTTATTACAACAAACAAGCCGGCATCAAGCGGCTGGCTACCGAGACCGGCGCGGGACAATGGGGCAGCGCGCTGAGTTTTTCCTGTAAGATTTTTGGTCTGGAATGTATTGTCTACATGGTCAAGGTGAGTTACCACCAGAAGCCTTACCGGCGGATTTTCATGCAGACATACGGCGCGACTGTTATTCCCAGTCCAAGTGACACCACCAATGCGGGCCGGCAGATCCTGGCCGATAACCCCGAATCCCTGGGCAGTCTTGGTATAGCTATCAGTGAGGCGGTGGAAGACGCCGCCCTGCGGGAGGATACCAATTACGCCCTGGGCAGTGTACTAAACCATGTGCTTTTGCACCAGACAGTCATCGGCCTGGAAGCCAAAGCACAGATGGAAAAGGTTGACGCCTATCCGGATATTGTTATTGGGTGCTGCGGCGGCGGCAGTAACTTTGGCGGTATCAGTTTCCCCTTTGTTTACGACAAGCTGACTAAAGGGCAAAAAGTACGGCTGATTGCTGTAGAACCGGCGGCCTGCCCGACCCTGACCAAAGGGAAATTTGCATATGATTTCGGCGATACTGCAGGGATGACGCCGATTATGATGATGTATACCCTGGGCCACGATTTCATGCCCCCGGGCATCCATGCCGGCGGGTTGCGTTACCACGGCGAATCGCCGCTGGTCAGCCAGCTTTATCACGATGGTATTATCGAAGCCCAGGCCAAGACCCAGCGGCCCTGCTTTGAAGCAGCGGTCCTGTTTGCGCAGAGCGAAGGCATCCTGCCGGCGCCGGAGTCGTCCCATGCCATCCGGGCGGCTATTGACGAAGCATTATTATGCAAAGAGGCCGGTGAAAGCAAGAATATCCTCTTCTGCTTAAGCGGCAACGGTTACCTGGACCTGCCTTCCTATGACGCTTACATCAACGGCAAACTGGAGGACTACGAATATCCGGATTCACTGATTGAGGAATCACTGAAAAAACTCCCGAAAGTAGAAGCATAACCGGCATACATGACAAAGCGCGGCTTCGGCCGCGCTTTAGTATAAATCGGTTTATTGAAAGGATAAGTATTGATGTTGAGGACAATTTGGTTCTATACGTTTTTACTGATAAGCACCGTATTAACTGCCATTCCCCTTGGTTTGTGGCATATCCTGGGTTGGTTTGGCCAGCATGAAGCGCAAAAGAGGTTGTCTCATTACATCAGCTATCACTGGGCACGGGGCCTGGTAATTGCCAGTGGGGTGGAAGTGCATATAACCGGTCTTGAAAACGTGCCTCAGAAAGGGCCGGTGCTGTTTGTCAGCAATCACCAGAGTAATTTTGATTTCGCCCTTTTACTGGGTTACATTAATAAACCCAAGGGGTTTGTGGCCAAAATAGAGCTTGCCAAAATTCCGGTAATATCTCCCTGGATGAGGATAATAGGCTGTGTTTTCATGGACCGGAAAGACATCAGACAGTCCCTCAAAGTGATGAATCAGGCCGCCGAGATCATCAAAGCCGGCCAGTCCCTGGTGATTTTCCCCGAAGGGACCAGGAGCAGGAGTGAAAAGGTTGCCGAGTTCAAAAAGGGTAGCCTGAAACTGGCTGATAAAGCGGGCGTACCTATTGTCCCGGTTACTGTCAGCGGCACCTATAAGGTTTTGGAGGCCAATAAGGGTTTTATCAAAACTGGTACGGTTAAAATAGTAATTTCAGAACCTCTATATTATCAACAGCTTGGCAGAGAAGACAAAGACCGGATCCATGAACTGGTCAGGGACAGGATTGTACAAAATATGATTTAAATCACAGCATCCGGCGCTGTCCTCTGATATGATAGAAGAAAAAGAGAGGGCTACATATGACATTGAAAGGCAACTGTATGACCACCGCCATGGGTATCCTGCCCCATACGGATTATGAGAAGGCCATGGATTTGGCCTTCACCACGGACATACCTTTTTGGCCGCAGCTCCCCCGGGTTAGTTTTTATGAGGACATGTATGTCCAGATCACCGAAAATTTTCCCGGTATCACCATAG
>JBMOPI010000301.1:0-21598 GCA_049324975.1 Bacillota bacterium | reverse complement strand
GCCACCCTGGTGGCGCCGGAATATAAGTTTGAAGACGGGCTTTTCAGCGGTTACAACAAAGAGAAACGGAAATATAACCAGGACAGCTGGAAATACCAGAAAGATGCCAATGAGAAGACCCTTACGGATCCAACCCTGACCAACCCGCAGTGTGTGCTTAACATCATGAAA
Source organism: Bacillota bacterium (assembly GCA_049324975.1). Lineage (GTDB taxonomy): Bacteria > Bacillota > Thermincolia > Thermincolales > CAZWUW01 > JBMOPI01. The sequence continues at coordinate 21,427 of JBMOPI010000301.1, read as the reverse complement.
AAGCATTACGCACGGTACGACATTGATACTGTCTGCCGGGTTACGGGGACGCCCAAAGACGTCTATGAGCAAATCATCAAAACCTATGCGGCAACGGCAGCCAAGGATAAAGCTGGGACCATCTGTTATGCCATGGGCACCACCCAGCATACCGTGGGTTCACAAAACGTACGGTCTTATGCCATCCTCCAACTCCTGCTGGGGAATATCGGTCTCCCCGGCGGCGGTGTAAATGCTCTCAGGGGCGAGTCCAATGTACAGGGCTCAACTGATTTCGGGCTTCTTTTCCACATTACACCGGGCTATCTTAGCACACCGAAAACCATTCCCGAGCATGTAAACCTGCAGGCGTACATTGAAAAGGAGACGGTGAAGACCAGTTTCTGGGTCAACCGGTCCAAGTTTTTCGTCAGTTATCTAAAAGCGATGTACGGACCGGCTGCCACGCCGGCCAATGAGTTCGCCTACCAGTATTTCCCCAAATACGATGCTGCCAAAAACTACTCCCATATTTCCATTTTTGAAAACATGGCCCAAGACAAAATCAAGGGGTTGTTCTGCTTCGGGCAAAACCCGGTGGTGGCAGGTCCCAACTCCAATGTTGAGGCAGGCGCTTTAAGTAAACTGGACTGGCTGGTGGCCGTTGACCTTTGGGAAACCGAGACTTCGGTATTCTGGAAACGTCCCGGGACGGATCCCAAGTCGATTAACACCGAAGTCTTCCTGCTCCCGGCCTGCGCTTCCTTTGAGAAACAGGGGTCTATTTCCAACAGCGGCCGGTGGATCCAATGGAGGTGGAAGGGAGTTGAGCCTGTCGGACAATCCCGGGCCGACCTGGATATCATCCACCAGTTGACCAGGCGCCTGAAAAAAGCCTACGCCGGCAGCGCCGACCCCAAAGATGCCCCTATCCGTGACCTGTTCTGGGATTGCGGGGATGGTGAAGAGTGTGATATTGAAAAGGTGGTCAAGGAAATTAACGGTTACGATACCGTCACCGGCAAACCGGTATCCGGTTTTGTCAAGCTGATGGACGATGGATCTATTTGCAGCGGCAACTGGATTATGTGCGGGATGTACCCGGAAGACGGCAAAAACCTGATGCAGCGCCGGGACAACAAGGACAGCAAAGGCAATATCGGCTCTTACCTCAACTGGTCCTACGCCTGGCCGGCCAACCGCCGTATCCTGTACAACCGGGCATCGGCCGATCCGGCAGGCCAGCCCTGGTCCAACGATAAAGCTGTTATCTGGTGGGACCCCCTCGGTGTGGATACAGCCACCGGGAAAATCGGCAAATGGTCCGGCTATGACGTGGCCGATTTTAAAGGCACCGTGGCGCCAAATGCCCAGGACGGCATCTTTATCGGCAACCGGCCTTTCATCATGCGGCCCGATGGGCTGGGCGGCCTGTTTGCCAACATGAATGAAGGCCCGCTGCCGGAACACTATGAACCCTGGGACAGCCCGCTGGCCAAAAACCCCTTCTCCGGTCAGATGCTTAACCCGGTGGTCAAGATTTGGCGCAAGGACCAGCAGGGGACCCCGGATAAGTTCCCCATTGTGGCCACTACTTACAGGGTATCGGAACATTGGCAGGCCGGGGCCATGACCAGGAACCTGCCGTGGCTGGCCGAACTGATGCCGGCTATGTTTGTAGAGATGAGCCCTGAACTGGCCAAAGAGAAAGGCATTAAGAACGGGGAGGAGATTATTGTTGCTTCGGCCCGGGGTGAAATCAAGGCCTTTGCGATGATTACCGAACGCTTCCAGACCTTCGAAATCGACGGGAAGACCGTCCACCAGGTCGGCATGCCCTGGCACTTCGGTTACCAGGGGATTGCCACCGGTGATATCGCTAATAAATTAACGCCGCACATCGGTGACGGCAATACCATGATGCCGGAATACAAAGCATTCCTGGTGGATGTAAGGAGGGCTGGCTGATGGGAACAGTAGCGATTAGTGTTGATGTCACCAAATGTACCGGCTGCCGTGGCTGCCAGGTGGCCTGCAAGCAGTGGAATGACCTGACGGCGGTGAAAACCGGGTTTTCCGGCAGTTATGAAAACCCGCCTCAGGTTGGCGGCGCCACCTGGACCAAAGTTAAATATATCGAGGAAAAGCAGGCCGGTGGCCAGGTCCGTTTCCTCTTCCGCAAAATCCAGTGCATGCACTGTACCGAAGCCAGCTGTATCGAGGTTTGTCCGGCCGGCGCCATCTCCAAACTGGAAAACGGCACGACCGTAATTAACCAGGACCGCTGTATCGGCTGCAAAAACTGTGTCGTGGCCTGTCCCTTCGGGGCCGTAGGGTTTGACCCAGCCACCGGCACCAGCCGGAAATGCTGGTTATGTCAGAACCGGCTGGAAAACAATCTGCAGCCGGCCTGTGTCAAGGCCTGTCCACCCGGCGCGGTACAGTTCGGCGACCGGGAAGAACTGCTGGCCAAAGCCGTGGCCCGCGTACAGGAGCTGAAGGCCGCCGGAACGGACGCTTATCTGTATGGGGAGAATGAGCTGGGCGGACTTAATGCCCTGTATGTTTTGGATGCCCCGCCTAAGGTCTACGGCCTGCCGGAAAAACCCAAGGTAGCCACCGCCGGTCTTTTTGGCAGCTGGGTCAGTGTACTGGTTGGCGCCGGGATACTGGCGCTGGCGCCTTTCAAGCTGTTGTTCAGCGACAAAGAAGCAGAGATTGCAAAAACACCGGGAACGGGGGTGGATCAAAATGCATCAAGTTAACTGGCCTTCACTTATAGCCATTTACCTGTTTGCAGCCGGGGTAGGGGTGGCCGCGTTTTATACCGGCGTATTGGCTGATTTATTCAGCAGCGGTAAATACCGGCGGTTGGCTAAATACGGTTCGTATATCGGAGTGCCGTTAATCATCACCGGTACTTTGATGCTACTCTTAGATCTTGGCCGGCCTTTCAGGTTCTGGCTGCCACTTTTGAATTTCCGGCCCAGTTCCACTATGTCCCTGGGCGTGTGGCTGCTTACGGCCTTCACCCTTCTGGGTGGGCTCAATGCCTTAACCTGGCTGGCCGAGGAGGAGCGGTATCAAAACTCTTCCCTGCTGGCAGCTTTCAGAGGCAAAGCGGGATTAAGGCGTTTGACCGGGCTGCTCGGTTTGCCCGTGGCTGTTTTAACCGCCGGCTATACCGGGGTGCTCCTGGCCAGTACTTCTTCGGCCCTGTGGAGCAGTACGCCTTACATGGGCCTATTGTTCCTGGTTTCCGCAACCTCTACCGGGATGGCTGCGTTGATGCTGGTACTGGCCTGGCGCAAAGAGGATTTCAGTCTCATTCAGAAGCTGGCTAAAGCCGACGCCCTGGTCATTGTATTGGAGATAGCAGTCTTTATCCTGCTGCTGCTTACTCTCCGTTCTGCGGCGCCGGAAGCTGCGGCGGTAATACTTAGCGGCAGTTATGCCCTGCTGTTCTGGTTTGGCATAATTGGCTGCGGCCTGGTGATACCGCTGATTGTCGAGTTGTACAACATGTTTTCGCCCAAGCTGCACAGTAAGAATGATACCGCCGTACCTGTAGTCGCCTCCGCCCTGATCCTTATCGGCGGGTTCCTCCTGCGCTACGTGCTTCTATATGCGGGGCAGGCCCCACTATAGCATCAGGTTTGGTCAATATAAGTACGGGGAGGGGTGTTATGTCAACCGGTCCGGTGCAGCTGCCCGGCGAATTAGCAGAGTTTTATGAGGGTATACGGAATGTTCAGCAGCAGTATCTCGAAAAAACCGGCGGGTCCCAGGCATTTAAAGCGCCGGTAAATTGGGTATGGGATGGAACAAGTCCGTTGATTAACGAAATAATGCCCGTATTTGACCCGGCACCGGCCCGGGAACTCTTCCGTCAACTGTTGAAGCTGCTGGCCGTTCATAAACAGGTATGGGCTGCAGACACCGAAAAACTTGCCGGGATAACGGCACAGGACTTTTCCGTCCTGGTGGCCGCCGCCATGCAGGGCGACAGGGAAGGGATGGCCGGGGTTATTACCAGGTTAGGTGTTAAACCGGAAGTGGCCAGGTTTGCCCTACTCCTTACCGTAAAACCGGTTTTACGGGTTTTTGCAGAAAAGGCCGGGCCTTACATTGATAAGGAAAATTGGATGCAAAACTATTGCCCGGTTTGCGGTAACAAGGCCGGGGCGGCGAGGGTTGACAGCACCACCGGCCGGCGTTACCTCCGGTGTGCTTACTGTCAAACGGAATGGTTGTTCAGGCTCCTCTGCTGCCCAAGCTGCGGCAATGAGGACCATCGCTCCCTGGCGTATATACAGGTTGAGGAAACTCCCGGTTACGGGCTCCATGTTTGTGAACAATGTAAAGGGTACCTCAAGGTCATTGATGAGCAGAAGGGCGGTAACCGGGAACTTACGGCTAATGAAGCCGCCACCCTTTACCTGGACGTGATAGCCCAACAACAGGGTTATCGTAATGACAGTATTAATACTTAGGATACAAACCCTCGCATACTTAAAGCGAGGGTTTGTTCTACCCATAAAGTAAAAATTTTTTGCCCTGGGACGTATAAAAAATAATTAAATTGGAGAATATTTTCTGGTAGAAAAGTTTTTCCTTTACCATTTATTTGTTATGCAGAAATACCAAGCTAGAGCAAGAAAATATAACCTTTGTCGCGATAAAATGAGGTTTTTGGGAAATATGGCCTAAATCCCGGCTAATAAAGGGTTGATTTTCCCAGGCTCATTTTATATTATAAATAATGTATTAGCACTCAATCAAGGTGAGTGCTAACAATTAATCAAAAACCTTGCTAAATTAAAGAAAAAGAAGGAGGGGTAAGTATTATGCAACTCAAACCGCTAGGTGACAGAGTGGTGATCAAACCTCTGGCCGCAGAAGAAAAAACTGCCAGCGGTATCGTTTTACCTGATACCGCCAAGGAGAAGCCCCAGGAGGGTGAAGTGATTGCCGTAGGCAGCGGCAGGCTCCTGGAGAACGGCCAGCGGGTCGCCATGGATGTTAAGGTTGGCGACCGGATCATTTACTCCAAGTATGCCGGCACCGAGTTTAAGATCGACGGTGAAGAGCATCTTATCCTCAACGAGAGAGATATCCTGGCTATTGTTGAGAAGTAACAGTCGGAAAACAGTTAATTCCAAATTAGTACATAAGGAGGTAAAAACCTTTGGCTAAAGAGATTCTTTTCAGAGAAGAAGCCCGCCGGGCCCTGGAACGGGGCGTAAACGCCCTGGCCGAGACCGTCCGGGTAACCCTTGGTCCTAAAGGCCGTAATGTCGTACTGGACAAAAAATTCGGTTCCCCGTTGATTACCAATGACGGTGTAACCATTGCCAGGGAAATTGAGCTGCCCGACCCCTTTGAAAACATGGGCGCGCAGTTGGTGAAAGAAGTAGCCACCAAAACCAATGACGTAGCCGGTGACGGTACCACTACCGCTACCGTGCTGGCTCAGGCCATCATCCGTGAAGGCCTGAAAAACGTAGCAGCCGGCGCCAACCCGATGGAGATCAAGCGGGGCATTGAGAAAGCTGTTGCCGCCGCCGTAGAAGAAATTAAGACCATCGCCAAGCCGATTGAAGACAAAAATTCCATTGCCCAGGTAGCTTCCATTTCCGCAGCAGACGAGGAAATCGGCTCACTGATTGCCGAGGCTATGGAGAAGGTGGGCAAAGACGGCGTTATCACTGTCGAGGAATCCCGCGGTATCGGGACTACCCTGGATGTCGTGGAAGGGATGAATTTTGACCGGGGTTACATTTCCCCGTACATGATTACCGACCCTGACAAGATGGAGGCCGTGCTGAACGACCCCTACATCCTGATCACTGACAAGAAAATCAGCGCCATTGCCGACATCCTGCCGATATTGGAAAAAGTTGTGCAGTCCGGCAAACCGCTGGTGATTATTGCCGAAGATGTTGAGGGTGAAGCCCTGGCTACCCTGGTTGTCAACAAACTGCGCGGCACCTTTACCTGTGTGGCTGTTAAGGCTCCGGGCTTCGGCGACCGCCGGAAGGCCATGCTGGAAGATATCGCCATCCTCACCGGCGGCCAGGTCATCTCTGAAGAGGTTGGACTGAAGCTCGACGGCACCAACATTGACCAGCTGGGTAAAGCCCGCCAGGTTAAGATTAAGAAGGAAGAAACCGTAATTGTCGGCGGCGCCGGCAGTCAGGATGATATTGAGAAGCGGGTTGCCCAGATCAAGACCCTGATCGAGGAAACCACTTCCGATTTTGACAAGGAGAAGCTTCAGGAGCGCCTGGCCAAGCTCTCCGGCGGCGTAGCCGTGATTGAAGTCGGCGCTGCCACCGAGACCGAGATGAAGGAGAAGAAGCTCCGCATCGAGGATGCCCTGAACGCTACCCGGGCTGCTGTTGAAGAAGGTATTGTACCCGGCGGCGGCACCGCTTATATTAATGTGATGAAGGCCCTTGACGGTGTTAAAGCCGAAGGCGATATCAAAACAGGTGTGGACATCGTCAAAAAGGCCCTGGAAGAACCGGTCCGGCAGATTGCCAATAACGCCGGCCTGGAAGGTTCCGTTATCGTAGAGAAGGTTATGAACCAGACTCCGGGTGTTGGCTTCAACGCTGCCACTGAGGAGTATGTGGACATGGTCAAAGCCGGTATCATCGACCCGGCCAAGGTTACCCGGTCCGCGCTGCAAAACGCGGCGAGCATTGCTGCTATGCTATTGACCACGGAATCCATCGTGGCTGATAAGCCGGAAAAAGACGGCGGTATGCCCGGTGGTATGCCCCCTGGTATGGGCGGTATGGGCGGCATGATGTAATGACAGGCTCTTGAGTGCGCAGTTCTTAGCGTTTCAGCGCTTAGAACTGCGGTCTGCCCCTTGCGGGCGAAAACTTCGTCTAGCTGAGTCAAAAAACTTACCGAGGTCCTCGACGTACTACCAGTACGCCTCCGGCCTCGGTAAGTTTTTTCCTTGTTATACTCGTTTTTGAAGAGCCTGTTTTTAATTCCCATTATTTAGGTTTTTTTAAAGAATCATTAATCATTTTTCGATTTTGAAATACAAAATGTACCGGGTTGTTAATTTTTAGCCCATCGCAACTCCATTCGCCTTTATCATTAATCTCTACAACGTGCTTTATACTTAAGTTATACGCTTTGGATTCCTCAGTTGAAAAGTATTTGAAAAGATGTTGGCCTTTTTTGGCAGGATGCGGTACAGCATAATCACAAAAGTTATTTACAAAGATTTTGGCGTCATTAAAACTTCTGACAGCCGTGATTTTTTGCTGGCCATACAGGAAATATCTTATTGCTTCTTCCATTGTATTAAAATTTTTAAATTCAGTTTTACTGCTTAACAGCTTTTGAAGTTCCGGTTTTCCCTGAAGTATCTCAATATAAGCAGGTTTACCAGCCTTCAGTCTTACAACAGGCACAGGTGCCTCGCCCTCTAAAAGCTGGATATTACAAACCGGCACACTCTTGGGTATATTATATTTTTTTAATAAATACTTCTCTGTTTTTTTGTGGTTCCCCAGGATTTTGTCAATATCCGGCATTTGTGACACCCCGCTTTTAAATAAACTGGTTTTTTACCACTTGAAATTAAATTTGACATATGTAAAGAAAACCCTTTGAACATTGAAAAAACTTACCACGAATGGTAAACTATTTATCAGGAAACTCTATGTGTTTAGTAGGGTATAATTCGGGAGGTTAATTTATGGCAAACATTGCAAAGAACCTGACTGAACTGATTGGCCGGACGCCGCTGCTGCAGTTGAACAAGGTGACGACGGGCGCCGGGGCAACGGTGCTGGCCAAGCTTGAATCCTTCAACCCCGGTGGCAGTGTAAAAGACCGGATCAGCTTCAATATGGTTGAACAGGCAGAAAAACAGGGCCTGATCAAAAAAGGCAGTGTCATCATTGAGCCGACCAGCGGCAATACGGGCATTGGGCTGGCTTTTGTGTGTGCCGCCAGGGGTTACCGGCTAATCCTGACCATGCCGGATACCATGAGCATTGAACGGCGTAACATCCTTAAGGCTTACGGGGCGGAACTGATCCTGACGCCGGGTGAAAACGGCATGCGGGGAGCCCTGGAAAAGGCTGCGGAACTGGCCCGGGAAATCCCCAACTCATTTGTCCCGCAGCAGTTTGAAAACCCCGCCAACCCTGACATCCACCGGCGGACTACGGCTGAAGAAATCTGGCAGGATACTGACGGCAAGGTAGACATCCTGGTGGCCGGGGTAGGGACAGGCGGTACCATTACCGGTATTAGCGAGGCAATCAAACAGCGGAAACCTGAATTCAAAGCGGTGGCTGTGGAGCCGGCCGATTCCCCGGTCCTGTCGGGGGGGAGCCCGGGACCGCATAAAATCCAGGGCATCGGCGCCGGTTTTGTTCCAAAGGTCCTGAACCGGCAGGTTCTTGACGAGGTATTTAAGGTTACCAATGACCAGGCTTTCAATATGGCCAGGCGGCTGGCTTCCGAAGAAGGCGTCCTGGTGGGCATTTCCTCGGGCGCTGCCGCCCACGCGGCTCTGGAAGTGGCTAAAAGGCCTGAAAACAAAGGTAAAACAATTGTCGTAATTTTCCCGGATACAGGTGAAAGATATCTGTCCACGCCGATGTTCAGTTAGTTGAAGGAAGTGGGGGCATCATGGCCGAGGTTTTAACCGAAAACCTGGCGCCGGGCATGGTCATTACGAGGGCGGTGTATGCCCATGACGGCACTCTCCTGCTGCCGCCCGGCACTGAGCTGGAAACAGCCCACCTGAAACAGCTGAGGGAATCCGGTATTAACGCCGTGCAGGTAAAAAACCGGAACCAATCCCGGCGGGACGGTAAACACAGCGGCACTAAACAGGCGGCTTTACATACCGTTAAAAGCGTTTTCCGCAAACTGACCCTGAAGGACATTGTGGAAGCGGGTTCTGTGAAGTCGGCTGTAAGTGACATCCTTTACCAGGTTGTAAGGGACCGGAACATCATGGCCCATCTGACTGACGTCAGGTCTCTGGATAACTATGTATTCACCCATTCTGTCAATGTTTGTATGCTTTCATTGTTGATCGGTTTTTTTATGCGGCTGCCGGGAGAGCAGCTCAAAAAACTGGGCATGGCCGCTTTGCTGCATGATGTGGGATTACATTATATTCCGCAGGATTTACTATGTAAAAAGGGCGAACTGGCGCCGGAGGAATTCGAAACGGTTAAAAAACACACAATTTATGGTTATGAACGTTTAAAAAGGTCCCGCCGTATCCCTGCTGCCGCTGCCCAGGTGGCATGGCAGCACCATGAACGGTCCGACGGATCGGGGTACCCCTTTGGTCTTATGGGAACGGACATCCACCTTTTTGCCCGTATTGTCGCAGTAGCCGATGTTTTTGACGCCCTCCTGGCGGACCGCCCCTTCCGCAAAGCATTTTCCCCGCATCAGGCGGTGGAGATTATTGCGGATAACAGCGGACAGTTTGATGCGGAGATATTCAGTATTTTTATTAATAATGTTGTGATTTACCCCCTTGGCAGCGTGGTACGGCTTAATACCGGTGATGTTGGCGTGGTGGTGGATATGAACAAAAGCAGCCAGACGAGGCCAGTGGTAAGGTTAATCTGCACCAGCGAGGGCAACCGGGTAGCGTCAATGTTTGAGATCGATCTTTCCAAATCGCGTGATACCTACATTGTCCAGGTTTTAAAAGAGGAACAGGTGGAACTGCTTTTTTAGAGCATTGCCTTTATTCAAATTTAATATTGGTGTCAATAAAATTTATCATCTTGTCCCAGTCATAACTTGTTGTGAGAACATTTTCTCCTTGTAAGAGTATAAGTAATACTTTATTTGACAGTTGGAGTTGGAATAGCTTATATTCTCCGTATTCCCAAATTTTTCTCATCTTCATGGAGGATCACTTCCTGTAAATAAATTTTTCGCTCCTGTAATTCCAGTTTATAACAGTTATTTTACAGGAAAATAATGCTTATGGCAACAAAAAATAATGCTTTCGGTATGTTTTGCTAACCTCAGCTAACCGCTATAGTTACAATATAGAGGAGTTGAGGTTATGAAATACAAATTGTTAGGCGAACGAATAAAAAAGGAACGTTTAAATAAAAAATTGACTCAGGAAAAATTAGCTGAAATGGCCAATGTATCTGTTGCATTTTTAGGTCAGATTGAACGTGGGGACAGAAAACCCAGTCTGGAAACAGTTGTGAACGTTTCCAACGCCCTCGGTGTGACGGTGGACATCCTGCTGCAGGACAGCTATAAAAAGAAACCCAAATCAGTGGTTTTTAAACCTGAGCTTGCCGTTGATTATCTGGTAAGAGAGACGGGAGCTGCCGACCTCGAGGGGATAATGGCGGACCTGACGCAAATGTTAAAGAAGCGGAGAGCGGAAGAGGTTGGTGCGATAATTAATATAAACAGGCTACTCCTGAAACTTCTTGATAAAAATAAATAGCGGTAAAATAAAACTTTTCCGTGACTTGCATTCGTGACCGATGTTCACTATAATAGTGTCGGAGACAGAACATGCCGATGTAGCTCAGTGGTAGAGCAACGCACTCGTAATGCGTAGGTCACGGGTTCAAGTCCCGTCATCGGCTCCATAGAAATACTTACGACCGCAAGGAATTGCGGGTTTTTTGTTTTTATAATGCGTAGGCCAAAAACCTAATTTGTCAATCCCTTGTCAATCCAGAAAAATTTTAGTATAATTTTTATAAAGAAAAAGGAATATTTAACCCTGTGGAGAAGTATAATAAAAAGATAAAGGGCCGGCAAAATGCCGACCCGGTCGCTAGTCACTCGGGTTCTGCAACCCCCGGGTTTCTTTCTGCCCCGCGACAATGCAGTCGCGCTGTCTAAGACAGATAGGGCAGACCTCGTCAGCCTTAGTAAGTCCACAAGGAGCGACGGGGATAAACACCCTGTCAACTAAAAACCCCTTCATAACGTTCCCTCCTTACAGGGTACTCACTCGACAATGGAACCCCGCCTCCGTAAACAGGGTGTCCAGTAAGCAATACCGTAGTAATGGGGAGCATCATCCAGAACCACAAAGTAACTAGCAAGAAAATTATACCATAAATAGCTATCTACAGTCTATAAAATTACCCGCTTCAATTGGCGGGTTTTTTATTTCTATTAAACTTATGTTCCAATTCATTTACAGCCTGTTCCTGCATGTGAGGCAGTACATGGGAGTATGTATCCATGGTTACCCGTGTAGAGCTATGGCCCAATCTCTCGGCAACAATTTTCGGATGTATGCCGGATTCTAAGAGGTGTGTGGCGTGGGTGTGGCGCAAGTCATGGAACCTTATTTTAGGAAGCCCAATTTTCTTCAGATAGGCAGGGAAATCCCCGGACAAATAATCAGGATCAATCGGCCTGCCGTCCGGCCAAGAATATGAGAGGGACGGAGTTTGGTTAATGGACAATTTGCCAGTTTTGGATTAATATATAGCCTTATAATATCGGAATACCTTTTAATAGACTTGGGGGCCAAATTTTGCTTGCAGTAATCATCCATCCACTTATCCATGTACTCTGCTACTGTGGTTTTAGATTCATCTATGCTGTCGCCTAAATTAAGACGTTGAAGAAGGTCCGGCAATGCCTTTTCAGCGTCTTTTTTGGTACGGAACCCACCCTTGGTAAAGTAGTTTTTCTTTTTATGATTCGCCGGGTCACGCCCAAGGTATATGTATATAGTCCAGGTATCTCCGCGTTTTCTGATGTTGCCTCTCATAATATCCTCCTGTAGAAAAACCGGCTCTTATGGGGCCGGTTTAGTTGTTTAAGACTGGTAAAGGTCTTTGTATTTATGAATTGCACGTGCGCCAATAACCATCAAAACTATTGCTAAGACCCTAATAATTACGTGAAATATAAAATATTCTACTTCCTCGATGGATAAGCCCTCTAAATAAATAAAGTAATAACCAACCAAAACTAGCAGGTGATATATTATGTATATTACAGATGTTATTATGCCTGGTTTTAAAATTATAAGTGCGGTCAAAATAATCATGGCGACAATCTCTGCCCACATCGTGGGTGTTGTTTGATCATAATTAAATATCCCGCCATAAATTACCCACGAAATATATCCTACCTGCAAAGAAAACGCCGGCAATAACGGCATGGATTTTGCGCTTCCGTATTTTCCGCCAAGCCACCATGATACTATAGAACCAGGGGCCATAGCTAAAAAGTAGGCCCAAAATTTAAACCCTACAATCAAAACCAAAAATCCTAGCACCTTAGACAAAAACCCTTCGGATTTTTCGGGTTCACTCTCTGTGTTTACAACAATACCACTGTCTAACGACGCACTTACTTCGCGAATATAGTTTTGCGCCGTAATAATCATATATTGCGCTACCTCCGCAGAATATCCTATGGCAATTAACTCAGAAAAAATCTGCTCTTTAGTATACCCACGCATAAATGAATCAACAGTATCGCGAAAAAGTTGCTCAAACGCCTCCTTTCCCCTATCCTCTTCATCTGTAAATCTGTTGTCATACTCTTGCCTTAATTGTGCGTCCGACAAAACAGAATATGCCTCGGTAATTTTCTTAAACATTTCGCCATCAGATGGGTCGTGGTTAATGTCAGGGTGCCACTTCTTTGCCAATTCTCTGTATGCTTTTTTAATCTCGTCAATAGAGGCGGTCCTATCGACACCCAATAATTCATAATAATCCAAACAAAGCACCCCTTCTATACTTTACTTTTTCTGAATCCAGCCTTTTGTGCATCTTCCTCCGTGAAGAACCATTTCTCAGGGTTTGTCAACTCATAATACCTTTGCCCTGGCATATGGTAAATCTTTTCGCCTTTTTTGTTAATGTTACCCTTGATAGATTCACCGCTTGGCCCGGGGCCATCCGCTTTTATTGCAGCAGTTTGGGCGCAACCAGAAATAATTAACCCCACCTAAAAAAACCGTTATTAAAACCCAATATTTTCTTATTCTCATAACATTTTCGCCCCTATTCCTGTTTAATTAAATCTATAAGCGATCCTCTTATAAATAAAGGGCTATTTGCGTTTATTTCTATTTCTGCTTCAGATTCTTTGTCCTCATGGTCGAAAATATCAACATATATATTTGGTCTATTAGAACTGGTTGCCTTAAAAACGAAGGCAAACTGGTCAAATGTTTCGTTTTTCTCTTTTAATATTTTTTGTTTTATGTCTGTACTAGTTTCTAAAACAAAAACTAAGTAAAAATCTAACCAGTCATAAAAACGGTATAATATTTGCCGTTTTTATTGTACACATCTTTAAGGTATGCATCTGAAAAAGTAAGTGCTCGGTTGGGGTATTTTGATATTTTGTCTTGCACCTCAACAGCGTAAACCTTATCGTATTTGTTGCCCTTGTTTATTAATTCAGCAGCCCAACCATTAACCGCATTGTTTCTAGAGGCCATTTCATTGGTTTTAGCTTCTATCCGCTTCCACTTCTCATCTTTGTCCTCTGTAACGGCTTTATCTTTTGATGTACAAGAGATACTAAACAAAGCGAATATCGATATTAGTAGTAAAACTAAAAGTACGTATAATTTTTTCATTGCTACACCTCCAGAATATTACTTTTACTTGGAAGGTTCTACAAGTTTCATTAATATCCTTGACAAATTTTTCTACAAATTTCGACAAAATAAAGGAAGTCGACATTTTGCGTCGAAGAGAGAAAGCAATAAATTAAAAGGTGATATTGCTATGCACTTAATCTTTGATGAATCAGGAGATTGGGGAGACCATACAGAGCGATATTTTGTATTGGGCGGCTATTTAACCGCTGACCCTTTGCGGATAAGGGGCGTAATGCGTCGCGCCATAAAAGATGTCTATGATGAATACCCACGCCTTAAAATACTTCCGGAACTAAAAGCAAAAGATACACCCCCTATAGCGAAAGATTATATTTTGCGAAAATTAGCTAAAGAGGATTTAAAAATATATTATACGGCTATTGATAAAAATCATGTGCCGAGCCAAAATAGACTTGGTTCTGCACAAAACAGGTTCTACAATTACCAATTGGGAATCTTAACCACATATATAAGGAACGGCAATCATTTACCTGCAATGAAATTTTTGATTGATGACCGAAATGTTAAGGTTGGATCACTGAACTCTTTTGAAGACTACATTTTTATTAAACTTAATTTTGATGAATCTTTAAGCACCGAAATTAGCGTTAAATACGGATTATCACATAATTATTATGAAATACAGGTTGCTGACTTTATCTGCAATGCTATGTGGGGGAGAGAAAATTATCGTGCTTATGATAATCACTCAAATTTGATATGGGGAAGAGTATCAAGTAGATTAATATTCCCTCGAAGTGTTTTCGGTACTTAAATTGCGGAATATGTATATTGACATTAAAAACAGGGTAGCATATACTAATAAAAAAGATATTTTTGTGGGTGAGACCTCTGTAAACCGTGCGACAATGTTTTACGCATAAGCTGCCTGTGTGGTAGTCGGAACAGAGGCACCACGCCAATTTAGCCCTCTATGACGGAGGGCTTTTGCTTTGCCCAAAAACAGCATTTATATTTTAAGTACAAAGGGGACAAGTTGGTCGCAAATTGGTCGCAATTATTGCAAATAACTACTAAAAATCACCCAACAATTCCCAACGTGATATTTATAAAAATGTTCTCCTCTCTTAACGTCAGCTTCGATAAGAAAAAGGGCAAATATACCGGCTTCTCCTCTGGGTCTACAAGAACTACGGCAAGGAGTGATGCTCATCTCACGCCATCGGCTGGAAAACCATGAATCAACTTGTGCTGGAGGACATCCGCTGCAATGCGAGGGCAGCGAAGCTGGCGACTCAGAAATACATGGATATGCTCGTCGCCGCCAAGACCGAAAAGAAACGGCAGGAAACCGAAAAATGCAAGCGTGAGCTCAAAACCGTAGAAAAGAGAATCGCTGAACTGGACAAGATATTGAACAAGCTCTACGAGGATGTGGCGCTTGAAAAGATTACGGAGGAACGGTATCAGGCCATGGTACAGCGTTATGATAAGGAACAGGAAGGGCTTAAGATGCGGAAGAATCAGCTCACCGAAGTGATAACCCGAACTGAGCCTATATATGAGAATATCGAAAATTTCCTGCCGATTATCCGTAAGTATACTGATATCACCGAGCTGAATACGCAAATCCTCAACGAGCTGATACAGAAGATTGTAGTCTACGATAAGACTGATAACCCTGACGGCAGCAAAAGCCAGCGGGTGGATATCCATTATAAGTTTATCGGGTATGTGGAGATGAAGGAGATGTTCGGGCTGCCGATGGTCATCCCGACCGCGAAAGATGTAGAGATTGATGAGGTGCTGATAGAAAAAGCCAAGGAACTGGCGAAAGAGCTGGCTGGGTAGAATATGGATTGCGAATAAAGGTAAATTTTGTTGTAATTTTTATATAGTTGAGACATCAGAAACAATTTTAAACCGGTCGAATTCGACGGGTTTAAAATCTTGGACTACTTAAAATTACTTCGAAGCCGAGGTAATTTTTCATAATATTTATGAGGAAGAAGAATTGGTCAACGGACTCAACTTGTGCAAAATTTGCAGAGGTTCAAATATGGTGAAGCAGATAAGGACGAAAGCTATTGCCTCGAATTCGAGGCAATTAAAACCAACAACTGTTTCCAAAATGGAAATAGTTCATCCAACTATTAAGGATTTCTTAATAGTTCAACTAAGCTCCCGAATCATTTTGCTGAGGTCAGCAAAATGATAGAGATAGCTATGCTAAAGCGTTTCAATCATTTTGTTGAGGTCAACTAAAATGGTATCACGCGATTGACTATTTGCGTATAATGTGTTATTATAACGTCAATAATAACACTAAAATAGTTACATGATAATAACACGAGAAGGGAGTCTTTGTCTATGGAGCGTCTTGGATACGGCGAATTTATTATGAATAAAATAGCAGATATTCCGTATGGACAGCCATTTCATACCGACATTATAGCGGAAGCCATGGCCGAGGAATATGCAATTCCTGTCCATAAGGCTAAACCGATTACTAACGTCACCTTGAAACGCTTGGCTGACAGAGGCTTGATTGAGCGTTTTCAAAAAGGTGTTTATTATCGTGCCAAACAAACCGTTTTCGGTAAGGCTCGTCCGAGCGCAGAAACTTTGGAAGCACAGCTTTTACTACGTCGAGGCGATGACATCATTGGCTACGAAACGGGAGTATCCCTTATGAATCAAATAGGGCTGACGACTCTTGTCCCCAAGAAGCGTGAGATCGCTACCAATGCCTATCGAAAAAATATAAATGATAAATACATCATAGTAAGGAAGCCGGTTATTACGGTTAATACCGGAAACTTCCGCTATTTGCAGCTTCTCGACGCCATAAGAGATTTGCCGGAGGCGCCTGTCGATGCAGAGAATCCCAAAGCAGTGCTTCATGCTTTTGCAGAAAAAAACAGGCTGGATACGGTGGAAGCCTTAACCTATGCCAGGCAGCACTACCCTCAAAAGACGCTGCTCAATCTGGTCGATGTGTTAGTGGAGAGGTGAATGATATGAAGCTGCATAAAGATAGAGATGCTTTTCAGTCGTTGCTTTCGGCAATATCAGAAAAGATAGGAATTCGGGAAGATATTATAGAGAAGGATTACTACCTCACCCTGCTTCTTTCTGAACTTGCTTCATGGCAAACAGAACTGCCTGCGTATTTCAAGGGCGGAACTGCATTATACAAGGCAATCGGGAGCCTGAAAAGATTTTCGGAAGATATCGATCTGACGGTCGAAGTGCAGGATTGCTCAAAATCTCAGGGCAAAAAGAGGTTGGAAACTGCGGCAAACGGCTATGCTTCTCTGCCAAGGACGAGCGACAAAAGCAGAGAAAGCAACACCAAGGGGAGTATTACCAGTGTCTATGAATACCATCCGGTGACTCAGATAGACACTGATGATGCCCTGCAGAGATTCGGATATGTGAAGGTAGAAGCGACTTCTTTTACTGTAAGTGAACCGGTCGAACCGTTAATGGTCGCCCCTTTACTGTATACGGAGGCAAACTCTGAGCAGCAGAGTATCCTCCACAATAACTACGATGTGTTTCCTTTTGAGATCAAGACTATTAAGATGGAGCGAATCTTTGCAGACAAGATTATGGCGGCGGAATTTTACTATCAGCGGCAAATGCTGTTTGATGTTGCAAAGCATTTATATGACCTGACTTTGATGATGAAAACCGAAAGAATCTCAGCCCTTCTCGCTCGGCAGGATGAGTTGCTGAAAATGCTTGAATTAAAACGGCGAGAGGAACAAAATAGAATCGGCAGCGATTTGGCACAAAAGCCTTTTGCCGACTTTCTGCTCTTTAAGGCTCTTGGAAATGACCACAAGCTCCAGGCGACATTTTCTGAAATGCAAAGAATCTATGTTTTTAACGATACTGATATAATCACGTTTTCGGACGTGCTAACACGGATGAGTAAACTCTATAAGGTATTACAGGGGCTGGACATTTAAACACCTCGAATTCGAGGTGTTTAAGAAGTTGCCTATCATCAAGAAAGGGAAAGATATTTATGGGAACAAAATTTAGTAAGCTTTGGAATGACCCGGCATTCATTGACTCGTCTCAAAAGGTCAGGATTGAATCCGAGGCAGCAGCAATCGGCAAGCTGATAGAGACCAGAGAATCTGAAAATTTGCAGAAGTTAAAGGAGAACAGCGTTGATAACAATTACAAACACCCCAAACCTCACTGGAGTAACCATTAGCGGTGACTTTAACGATCTCTACAACCTTGTTGAAGCATTTCATGAAATCACCATAGATGAATACTCAGAAAAACATCACAGATATATCGAAATCTCCACCCGTGTACTTGGGCTTTGCTATGACATCAGACATGCCTATCAGGGAGACAGGGCGGTTGAGCTTGTTAACAATGACATGACAGAAGAAAAAATGAAATGGCACTCTATCATTGCACCCAAAAACAATGTATATTACAGCTGCAATTATCTTTACCCGGAAATGTTTGTCGTAATGCTCGCATTGAATGAGCTTGTCGAATTGCGGATAAAGGATTTAACAAAAACAAAATTCATCTACAAAGAGGCCATGGATAAAAAGGTCATCTGGGATGAGACAATTGCTGTCGTACGGCTTTTCCAGGCTGAGTTTGTGAAATGTGTCAAAAGTACTTTTTCAGACGCTTCCTTTGCCAGATGGCTGAATCTAATGAACGGCAGCTACATTGGTATTGAGGATATTGCCGGGCAGTATGTCGATTTGTTGAATATCAAATACATAAACATGACTAAGGAAAAGCGGATGAAAAACCTGTCTTCTATTGCCAAAAGAATTGTAGAATTCAGTTACGACAATGAACATAAGGAAATAAAGGAAGTAGTTATGGAGGCGGCAAAGGAGCATCAATGTGAGCCGGGAGCAATCAGGCTTCAAGGGATTGATTATCCGGAGGATTTTGAATGGTAACGCATTACCTTATCATAAGACAAGGGTCGTGGGTTCAAATCCCATCTTCGGCTCCATAAAAGTTTAACGCCTTCAGGCTTAAGACCCCTGAAGGCGTTTTTTTACAATTTTCTGGTTACCGCCTGGACAATGCCAATTATTTCGATATCAGCCGGATCGATGGGTTTATATGCGCCATTGGCCGGCTCAAGCCTTATTTTCCCGTCCACTTTGTAAAACCGTTTTATGGTTACCGTGCTATCTGTCCTTACCAATACTGTTTGTCCGTTTTCTGCCGTAGGCTGTTGTTTTACAACAACAAAATCACCGTCATAAATACCGACATCTGTCATGCTGTTTCCCTGTACTCTTAGTGCAAAAGTCGCCCCATCCGCCAGGTCTTTGGTAAAATCGATGTACTCTTTTATAGCACCGGCCGGACCCGGGCCGCCGGCCGTGACCGTATCAATAACGGGCAGAGTGATGGTATTGCAGTTATACTTAAGAGGAGTTTCCTTAAATTTGTCAGACATGTTTCCGGTGTCATATTCTTGGGTCAGATGCCCGGCAGCCCTCATAAGATCCTCATATAAAATACTGTTTTGGGCTTTTTCCGCCAGTTTTTTTATGATCACTGCACCGGGAGGTTTTTCCACCAGCTCCCGGAGAAGTTTTGAAATGTATGTGGCACTGACACTGCTGTGCAGTGCATATTGGTTGATAGACCGGTCACCCATAGCTATTTTTAATAACCGGGCAAACTCATTTTTATTAAAAATTGTCCCCATGATTTTCACCTCAGTTTTAGTATAAACCATGCCATTAACCGCAGGCAATGAAAATAACGGGATATTTAAACTGCAGTTAACAAAAATGTTGACGGCAGTTTATGAGTGTGCTATATTTAAACCACAACAAGCATAAACTGCAGTTTATGGGCGGGGGAGAGTATATGGAAATTAACGGAGAAAAGCGCCATGCTATATACCTGGCAGGGGAAATGGCAGTTGGTATCAGTCACGAAATAAGAAACCCAATAACCACCGTGCGGGGTTTTTTACAGCTGTTTGGCAGTAAAAGCGAATTTATGCAATACAAGGAATACTTTAATTTAATGATTGATGAATTGGATAAGGTCAATTCTATAATCAAAGAATTCTTGTTCATGGCGAAGAATAAAAAAGTGGATTTAAGAGTGCGGGACCTCAATATGATAGTGAAGGATTTATATCCGTTGATTCAGGCCAATGCTGTAATATCTGATAAGGATGTCGATGTTGAGTTAGGGGTAATCCCTGCTTTGCTTTTGGATGAGCATGAGATCCGCCGGCTTATCCTTCATCTTGCCTCTAATGGGCTGGAAGCAATGTTTCCAGGCGGGAAGCTTACAATAAAAACATATAAGGATGGCGAAAAGGTCGTTCTCTCGGTGCAGGACCAGGGTTGTGGGATAGCACATGACATTCTTGATAAAATAGGCACACCTTTCTTCACTACCAAGGATAACGGGACCGGTTTGGGGTTGGCCGTATGTAACAGCATCGCTGCCAGGCATAACGGAGCCATTCAAGTTGAAACAGGTCCGGCAGGAACTACCGTTTTAATCCGCTTCATGAGTGCATCCTGATTGATTTTACAGCAGTTAATGGGTATAATGGTAAAAAGATAAGCGCTGTGGAATGCGGGAGGGAAACTGCTTGATTACCCTCGAAGAGATCAAACATAACCCCGAAATTGACACATATTTTCGCAAAACCAATAAGTATCTTGGCAAACTGGGCGTTATTGAGCATGATTACGGCCATGCCAATAACGTTGCCGAAAACAGTTACAGGATTTTAAAGGAGCTCGGCTTCCCGCAGAGGGAAGCCGAGCTGGCTGCAATTGCCGGGTACCTGCATGATATCGGCAATGTCATTAACAAATATGATCATGGAAGGACCGGCGGGGTGCTGGTTTTCTCTTTTCTGATGAAGATGGGCATGCCCCCGGAGGAAATAGCTGTCGTAGTGTCTGCTATCGGCAACCATGAAGAACGTACCGGCAGTGCGGTAAGCAATGTTGGTGCAGCGGTGCTGATTGCGGACAAAGCGGATGTGCACAGGTCAAGGGTGCGAAAGGCGGATTTTGCCACTTTTACCACCAGGGACCGGGTGAACTACGCTGTTGAGCTATCCAATCTCAACATTGACCCGGTGCCGCGGAAGATTACCATGGAGCTGACTATTGACCTCCAGATAAGTTCCGTAATGGAGTACTTTGAAATCTTTCTCTCCCGCATGGTGCTCTGCCGTCGGGCTGCTGACCACCTTAAGTGCGACTTTGAGTTATTTGTCAATGAGGCCAGGTTTTTATGAGATGGAAGGAATTTGCCAGTTTATGTCGAACTATTAGTGTATATAGTAAGAAACGGTCAAAACGGAAAACAAGGGACCACTTGGTCCCTTGCCTCCTGTGTGTATATTCCTTCTAGTCTGCCCTTTTCCTTGGGGGGAGAGGGCTTTTTCTGTTTTTAGTTTATCAAAACCTACATACGTAGTAATTATTTTTTCCGTTAACGGTTAAAAAAATAGGTTAAACGGTTGTTTTTGGGGGGCCAATGAACTACATTTGTAGTATATAGCTGGGTAAATTAAATTTATTATCCCGAAGCAGTCATAAATTTTTACCGGCTTTCGTAAAAATTAATATGTAGTGTAGTTGGAGGAGGGGATAAAATGCCCGGTTTTGCTGGAATCACTTTGAACCGGCGGGCGCTGTTTGCGCTTACCGGTGCTCTGCTGGCATTGTTTTTCTTAGGTTACCAGGCCATCCCCGAAAAACCCGGACTGCCGCCCCGGGAGGCTTTTGTCAAGGCGCTGAATGTCACAATGAAGGCCTCCAGTTACCGGTATAAAATAGAAATGAAAACCATCGGCGG
>JBMOPI010000300.1:0-21687 GCA_049324975.1 Bacillota bacterium | reverse complement strand
AAATGAAAACCCACAGAGGAGCCGCCAAGAGGTTTAAGGTTACCGGTTCCGGCAAGATTAAAAAGGCGAAAGCCTTCAAGAGTCATATTCTGGAGAAGAAAAGCGCCAAGCGGAAGCGCAGCCTGCGTAAATCCGGTCTGGTCAGCGCCGCTGACGCCAAGAGGTTCCGGGAGCTGCTTCCCTACGCTTAATTAGAAGGAGGTTTAAGTCATGCCAAGAGTAAAAAAAGGTGTTACAGCCCATAAACGCCATAAAAAGATACTTAAGTTAGCTAAAGGCTACCGCGGCGCGAAGAGCAAACTTTACCGCCCGGCAAATGAACAGGTGCTGAAGTCACTGGCTTACGCCTACCGTGACCGGCGGGCCAAGAAAAGGGATTTCCGCAAGCTCTGGATTGCCCGGATCAACGCAGCTGCCCGGATCAACGGCCTTTCTTACAGTCGGTTGATAAACGGCTTGAAGCAGGCCGGGGTGGAAGTCAACCGCAAGATGCTGGCGGAACTTGCCGTCAGTGACGAGCAGGCTTTCGGTAAACTGGTCGCTGTGGCCAAGGAAAAACTAAACGCATAGTAAAACACGGCGCCGTACCGGCGTCGTGTTTTTCGCTTTTAAAACCGGGATAAATATGGTAAACTAAGTGTGTTTGATTATTATAAACATAATACCTTTGTTCGACAGATTGTGAGGAGAGCCTCGTGCACGTACTTTCTGAGGGGAACGGGGGAAAAAAAGTCCTAAAAAAGAACGGTTTATTCAACCGGCTCTCACCGGCTCAGGTGCTGGTGCTGGGCTTTGCTGCGGTGATTCTTGTCGGGTCACTGCTGCTGACCCTGCCTGTGGCTTCTTTGTCAGGACAGGCCACGCCATTTATTGACGCCCTGTTTACAGCTACTTCGGCTGTGTGTGTCACCGGCCTGGTGGTGGTGGATACCGGTACCCACTGGTCTATTTTCGGGCAGATTGTTATCCTGCTGTTAATCCAGGTGGGCGGTCTGGGGTTTATGACCATGGCTACGCTTTTTGCGCTGATGCTGGGTAAACGCATTAACCTGCGGGAGCGCCTGCTGATTCAGGAGGCATTGAACCAGCTGACCATGGAAGGTGTGGTCCGGCTTGTAAAATACATATTGGTCTTTACCTTTATTTTAGAGGGGATTGCGGCGCTAATCCTGGCGGCCAGGTGGTCCTTTGACATGGGCTGGAACAAAGCCCTGTATTTTGGCCTTTTTCATGCTGTTTCCTCCTTTAACAACGCCGGGTTTGACCTGTTCGGGGATTTTCGCAGCATCACGGGGTACGTTGATGATTTTACGGTAAATATAGTTATATCCGGGATGATTATCCTGGGTGGGATTGGTTTTACCGTTATTGCAGATGTTTTCCGGAACCGTAACTGGCGGATGTTCAGCCTGCATTCGAAAGTGGTGCTGACCATGTCGGCATTTCTGATTGTCGGCGGGGCGGTGTTGGTCTTTGCCCTGGAATACTCCAATCCCAAAACGCTGGCGCCTCTGTCCACAAGCGGGAAGATTCTGGCTTCTTATTTCCAGTCGGTTACCCCGCGTACGGCAGGATTTAATTCTCTGGTTATCAGTGACTTAAGAAGCGCCACCCAGTTTCTCCTCATTATCCTGATGTTTATCGGCGCCTCACCGGGTTCTACCGGCGGCGGGATTAAAACTTCTACCTTTATGTCCCTGATGGGCGCTGTCCGGGCCATGATCCAGGGGCATGGGGATGTGGAGGTTTTTAAACGCCGGATTCCCCAGGAAATCGTTTACCGGGCACTGACTATCACTATAGCCGCACTGACGCTGGTGATTTCGGTAACCATGATCCTGGCCGTTACGGAAAAAGCAGAATTTTTAACCGTCCTGTTCGAAACCACTTCGGCTTTTGGCACTGTCGGTTTAAGCATGGGGCTGACGCCTGATTTAACAACCATCGGCCGTTTAATGATTACCGCGACCATGTTTGCCGGCCGGGTCGGGCCGCTGACCATTGCCTTTGCCGTAGCACAGAGGCAGCATAAACCGGCTTTCAAATATGCCCGGGAAAAAATTATGGTGGGGTAAGGTGATAGGGTATGAAAAAGCAGTTTGCCATTATCGGTTTAGGGCGGTTTGGCACCAGTGTGGCCAGGACCCTTGCATTAATGGGTTATGAAGTGCTGGCCATCGACACTGACGAAGAGAAGATCGAGGAACTGGTGGAAACTGTGACCCACGCAGTCCAGGCGGATGCTATGGATGAAGATGCCTTAAAGGCTTTAGGCATCCGTAACTTCGACGTGGTTATTGTTTCCATCGGGCATGACATTCAGGCCAGTATCCTGGTGACGGTTATTTTGAAGGAACTGGGTGTCAAGTATGTGGTTGCCAAGGCCCGTAATGACTTGCACGGACTGGTGCTTACCAAAATCGGCGCGGACAAGGTTGTTTATCCCGAACGGGATATGGGCATGCGGGTGGCCCACAGCCTGGTGGCCACCAACGTGCTGGACCATATTGAACTGTCGCCCGAATACAGTATCCTGGAAGTGGTGGCCCCTGATTCCCTGGTAGGCAAAACACTGCGGGAGTCTGCGCTCAGGGCCCGTTTCGGCGTGACGGTAATGGCTGTTAAACGGGGGCGGGAGATCACGGTTTCCCCGGAAGCCGATGAAGTAATCCAGGAAAACGACATTTTGGTATGCATCGGCGAAAATGACAAACTGCATACTGTAGAACGGACATGATGATTAGCGGCGGGAACGACGGGACGATAACAAGCAGGCAGAACCCCCAGGTCCGGTATCTGAGGAGCCTGCACCAGAAAAAGCACCGGGAGCAGGAAAGGAAATTTCTCATTGAGGGCTGGCGGTTTGTGGAGGAAGCGCTGAATTCCGCCGCGCCGGTGGAAACGGTAATTTTCGGGGCTGCCGCCCGGGACGATGCCAGGTACAAGCGTATATCGGATTTAGCCGCCGGCCGGGGTATACCGGTGCTGCACATGGCAGACCATGTATTGGAGGCGGTGATGGAAACACAACACCCGCAGGGGGTGGCCGCGCTGGTCAGGCAATGGGACCCTGATTTGACGGAAGTGTTCAGACAGAGCACCAACCCGCTGTTGCTGGTTGTTGACGGCGTACGGGACCCGGGCAACCTGGGAACTGTCATCCGTACCGCTGACGCCGCCGGGGTAACGGCTGTTGCATTACTTACCGGTACGGCGGACCTGTTTAACGGCAAAACCCTGCGGTCAACCATGGGCTCAGTTTTTCACCTGCCGGTACAAAAAGACGTTACGGTGCAGGAGATAAGAAAGCTTTTGGCCGAACACGGCCTGCCGCTTTTGGCGGCTGATATATCCGGCGGAAAAACGGTTTATGAACTGTCCATGACCGGTCCGCTGGCTATTGCAGTAGGCAGTGAGGCGGCCGGCCTGTCAGAAGAGCTTAAACAGGTGGCGGCTGAACTGGTAAGCATTCCCATGCCCGGCCGGGCAGAATCCCTTAATGTTTCAGTGGCCGCGGGAGTCCTGCTGTTTGAGGCCGTCAGGCAGAGAACTGTAATCCATAATTCAACTTGTAAATAAAATTACGTTATGATATAATCAGATTCGAAAGGTCCCCCAAAAAGTCAAGGGAAAGGTTGTGGTGTTATGTTTCTGCCCGCCGAATTTTTTTGGAGGATGTTCGAAGCAACCGGTTCTATAACTGCCTATATTTTATACAAGCGATTGGCTGTGCACTGATACAGCCAATTCAACATATTGGGAAGAAATGCATTGAACGGGAAAAGTACCTTACACCGGACTTGCCAGGGAATAAAGGCCGTGGACTGGAAGCCTTTTCAAGAGGGATAAGGGAAATATTCACCCGGGAGCAGCGGGCTGAAGTCTCTGCGGCGCTTCGCGCCGGTGAACCTGAACAGGGGATGGTAGGTCCGGCCGGCCCTTCCGCCGTTACCGGAGGCAAGTACGTTTTTAGTATCTTGAAAATTGAGCGAGTTATCGATGATAACTAAAAAGGGTGGTACCGCGGAAGCAGACTTTCGTCCCTGACCGGATGGAAGTTTTTTTATTTTTACTAATCTTTTTCGAAACAGGGAGGAAACCATGAAAGACAAACTGATGGCTATGAAAGCACAGGCCCTCGCGGAAATAAGCCAGGCCGCGGACATGGAACGACTGAACGAAGTGCGGGTCAGATACCTGGGCAAAAAGGGGGAACTGACCCAGATACTCCGCGGCATGGGCGGCCTGTCCGCCGAGGAACGTCCGGTCATCGGCCAGCTGGCCAATGAAGTACGGGAACAGCTTGAGGCCGGGCTTGCTGCGATGACAGGGACAATAAAGGAGCAGGAAATCGGGGCCAAGCTGGCCCTGGAAAAAATCGACGTTACCCTGCCCGGCCGGCCTGTGTTTTTGGGTCACCAACACCCGCTGAACAAGGTGCTGGCTGAGATTGAAGATATTTTTACCAGCCTGGGGTTCCGGGTGGAAGAAGGGCCGGAAGTGGAGACCGATTACTACAACTTTGAAGCCCTCAACATCCCGCCGGACCATCCGGCCAGGGATATGCAGGATTCCTTTTACATTTCCGGCAATGTGCTGCTGAGGACCCATACTTCCCCTACCCAGCCGCGGGTGATGGAGCGCACGGCGCCGCAAGTTCCGGTAAAGGTTATTGCTCCGGGCAAGGTTTACCGCCGGGATGATGACGCCACCCATTCACCGATGTTCCATCAGGTGGAAGGGTTCCTTATCGATAAGACCGTTACATTTGCAGATTTAAAAGGTATTTTGCTGACCTTTGCCCGCCAGATGTTCGGTCCTGAGCAGCGGATCAGGCTCCGGCCAAGCTTTTTTCCCTTTACAGAACCCAGCGCCGAAGTGGACATCGCTTGCGTTATGTGCGGCGGCGAAGGCTGCCGGGTATGCTCCAATACCGGCTGGCTGGAGGTGCTGGGCTGCGGGATGATCCACCCGCGGGTGCTGGAAATGTCCGGGTACAATCCTGAAGAGGTGACAGGTTTTGCCTTTGGCATGGGCGTCGAACGGATTACAATGCTAAAGTATGGTATTGATGATATGCGGCTCCTGTTTGAAAACGATATGCGTTTTCTGGCCCAGTTTTAAAGAAAACACAGAGATTACAATCTAGGAGGATTCGGTTAAATGCGTGTTTCATTTAAATGGTTAAAGACACTGGTTGAAGTGCCGGTGAGCCCTTACGAATTGGCCGAGCGTATGACTTTGTCCGGCGTGGCGGTAGAAAACATTGAAGATCCGGGCAAGGATATCAGTAATGTGGTTGCGGCCAGGATAGAGAAAATTGACAGGCACCCGGATGCGGACAAACTGGTAATCTGTACCGTGGAAGCCGGCCAGGGGGCGCCCCTGCAAATTGTTACCGGTGCGCCTAATGTCTATGAAGGCCAGGTAGTGGCCCTGGCCCTGGTGGGTGCGACCCTGCCCGGGGGCATCAAAATCAGCAAATCAAAGCTCAGGGGTGTGGAATCCTACGGTATGCTGTGCTCCGGCCAGGAACTGGGGATTGATGTGAAAAACCTGCCGGAAGACCAGCAGCATGGCATTTTGGACCTGCCCGGAGAAACTGTGCCGGGGCAGGACATAAAGCCGCTGTTGGGGCTTGACGATACCATTTTGGAACTTGAGCTCACCCCGAACCGGTCTGACTGCCTCAGTATGATCGGCGTGGCCCGGGAAGTGGCGGCAGTGCTGGGCACCGACCTGCACCTGCCGGAAATCAGGGTTGAGGAAAGTAGTGAAACCATTGACGGCAGGGTGACGGTGAAGATTGCTGACCCTGCGCTGTGCCGGCGCTACGCCGCCCGGCTGATCAAAAATGTAAAAATCGGCCCGTCCCCCCTCTGGATGCAGCACCGGCTGCAGGCCGCGGGCATAAGGCCCATCAACAATGTAGTGGATGTGACCAACTACGTTTTGATGGAACTGGGGCAACCCCTGCATGCCTTTGACGCCGCCAAATTAAGCAACGACAAAATCAACATCCTGGTGCGCACAGCCAAATCCGGAGAAAAGATGAACTCCCTGGACGGTGTGGAACGGGAACTTGATGAAGGAATGCTGGTAATCACCGACAGCCAAAATCCGGTGGCCATCGCTGGGGTTATGGGCGGCCTGGAGTCCGAGGTTACGGACGATACCGGCACTATTTTGCTGGAGTCCGCTAATTTTGCCGGGTCCAGTATCAGGCGGACATCGAAAAAACTTGCCTTAAGGTCTGAATCTTCCATCCGTTTTGAGAAGGGCGTGGATATTAATATTTGTATCCCGGCGATTCACCGGGCCGCGCAACTGATCCGGGAAATGGGGGCAGGGGAGGTTGTCAAAGGCATCGTGGACAATTACCCGGCCCCGGTGGAGGAAAAGGTAATCATCCTGCGCCCGGATCGGTTAGTGCAAATCCTCGGCGTGGAAGTGCAGCGGGGAGAGATTGCGCGGGTCCTGCAAAACCTGCGGTTCCCCTACCTGGAAAAGGGAACTGATTTTGAGGTTTCCGTCCCTACAGCCAGGGGCGACATCACCCTGGAAATCGACCTGATTGAAGAGGTTGCCCGGCTGTTCGGGTATAACCGGATTCCAACAACACTACCATCCGGGGCTGCTGTCCAGGGCGGAAAATCCAGGGAACGGCATTTGGCCGGGCTTACCCGGGAGACCATGCTGGACTGCGGTTTAACCGAAATCATCACCATGAGCTTCATCAACCCGCGGGCCTACGACGCCATCCTGCTGCCGGGGGAGAGCCCGCTACGGGACTCGGTGGTGGTACAGAACCCGCTCAGTGAGGACCAGCGGGTGCTCAGGACGACCCTCATCCCGGGGGTCCTGGAGACCCTGTCCCGCAATGCCGCAAGGAGGAACAAGGATGCTGCCGTTTTTGAAATCGGCCACGCCTTTTATCCGGTAACAGGGCAGGAACTGCCTTTAGAGGAGCTTACTCTCGCCGGCGCCATGACCGGCAGCCTCCCTGCCGGCTGGAACACCCGGGCTGAACGGATAGATTTCTACTATGCCAAAGGGGTGATTGAGACCCTGCTGGCGGCTTTTGATATCAGGGCTGCTGAATTTATTCCCGTAAACGACAACCCGACCCTGCACCCGGGCCGGGCTGCTGAAATAAGGGTTAAAGACGTTGTACTCGGATTTGTCGGCGAGGTCAGCCCCCGGGTGCAGGAAAACTACCGGCTTGCCGAACGGGTTTATGTCTTCCGGATTAACCTGGCCGCATTATTCCCGTTAGTCAACCTGGTGAAAAAATACCGGCAGTTGCCCAAGTATCCGGCCGTTGACAGGGATATGGCCCTGCTGGTACGGCAGGAAACCGCCGCCGGCGAACTGCTCCGGGTAATTACGGAAGCAGGCGGTGAACTGCTTAAAGAAGTTAAGCTCTTCGATGTTTATCAGGGCGAGCGGGTGCCGGCCGGTCATAAGGGCCTGGCATACAGCCTGCGTTTTCAGGCGCCGGACCGGACCCTGACCGACGAGGAAGTAAATGCAGTATTTGACAAAATCTGCGCGAGCCTAAAAGATGAAGTGGGCGCTGAATTAAGGAGTTAGCTGATTAAAAAGGCGAAAGGAAAAAGCTCATTGCATGGATAATTTGGGAGGATTTTGGCTATTTTTGCCGAATAGAAGAACAAAAGGATAACCATGCAGGGAGGAAAACGCCATGGAAGATAACAGGACCAGGGCTATCGTGGAAATTTACGGCGAAGAGTATATTGTCAGGGGTGACAGTCCCCCTGAACATATTGCCAATATCGCTCAATATGTGGACAAAAAAATGAAGCAGATCGGCAACCGCAACCCCCTGTTATCCATAACCAAAATAGCCGTGCTGACAGCTCTGAACATAGCCGATGAACTCAGCAAGCTCCAGGAGGATTACGACAGCCTGGTGAAGTTGGTAGACAAGGAGACGAAGTCAGAAAAGGCGAAAAACGCCAAATGATGAAGAAAGGCTCATCCGTGAGGGTGGGCCTTTAGTATCTGGCGTAAACCATGATTATTTTTTTGCAGCAGGTCTATAAAACCTCCCTTGGTTTTGCGGGCATCAAACACCGTAGTGAAAGCACATTTATCCCACTGGTCTATCAGAGAATATTTCCGGCGGCAAAACCTGAAGCATAGAACAGCAGGTTAATGACATTATCTAAGTTTTGAACCACCGATTTCAAAGCAATAACATTAGGCTGGTTCCTGCTGGCATTTGATTTTTCATTCGCAATCCGGGTACAATTAGAATAAATAAAATGACGGGGAGATTTGTGCCATGGCGCAGATTGACAACCTCAAAGCGGCCTGGGTGCTGGAAGACATCGCCCACCTGCTGGAGTTAAAAGACGAAAACATTTTTAAAGTGAAGGCATACCATCGGGCTGCCCGGGCCATTGCCAATCTTACGGAAGACCTGGCCGATATCATGGCGCGGGGGGAACTTGACGAAATCCCCGGCGTGGGGAAAAACATTGCCGAAAAGCTCCAAGAGCTGCTGACCACTGGTAAGCTCGCCTATTATGACCGGTTAAAAGAGGAAATCCCCACCGGTCTGGTGGAGATCACCAATGTCCCGGGAGTGGGCGTCAAAATGGCCCGGCAGCTTTATCAGAAAATGGGCATCAGCACCGTCGACGAATTGGAAGCGGCGGCTAAAGCACACAAAATCAGGGAATTACCAGGCCTCGGCAGCAAAATGGAACTGAACATCCTGCGCGGCATTGAGATGCTCCGGACTAAGGGCGGCCGCACCATCATCAGCATCGCTTACAATGTAGCTGAAGGTTTCCTGGGCTTTCTCCGCAGTCTGCCGGGGGTGCAGCAGGCCGAATCAGCCGGCAGCACCAGGCGGATGAAGGAAACCATCGGGGATATTGACCTGGTGGCGGCGGCGGAAGACCCGGCGGCAATTATCGAGGTCTTTGTCCAGCACCCCCAGGTGAGATTAATCCTCGCCCGGGGGGATACCAAAGCCAGTATCATTACTCTAATGGGTCTGCAGGTTGACCTCATCGTAGTGTATCCCGACCAGTTCTGGTCTGCCCTGCACCACTTTACCGGCTCCAGGGAGCATAATGTGCGCCTGCGGGAAATGGCCCGGCACAAGGGGTTAAAAATCAACGAATACGGCGTGTTCCGGGTAACAGACAATGAGCCGCTGCCGGTCACCGGCGAGGCCGACATCTACCGGCATCTGGGCCTGGACTATATACCCCCCGAAATACGGGAAGACAATGGTGAGATTGAAGCCGCCATGGATAACACCCTGCCCGATTTGGTCAGCGCTGCCGATATCAGGGGCGACCTGCATGTGCACAGCAACTGGAGCGACGGAGTTAACAGCATAGAGCAGATTGTTGGACGGGCAGTGGAGATGGGCTACGAGTACATCGCCATCACTGACCATTCCAAATCCCTGGCGGTGGCGAAAGGCCTCTCCATCGAACGACTGCGGCAGCAGGACGAGGTTATCGGCCGCATCAACCGGGAAAACAAAAACATCACTGTCCTCCGGGGTATTGAAGCCGATATCCTGGCCAATGGCGACCTGGATTATCCCGATGAAATCCTGGCTGAGAAAGATATTGTCGTTGCTTCGGTACATTCGGGTTTCCGGCAGGAGCGGGAAAAAATCACCGACCGGATCATATCAGCTATCAAGCATGAGCACGTGGATATCCTCGCCCACCCCACCGGCAGACTCATAGGCAGGCGGGACCCATATGATGTCGATATGGACCGGGTGCTGGAGGCGGCGGCTAAATATAATACTGTGCTGGAGATCAATTCATCACCAGACCGCCTTGATGTCAACGACCACTACGCCCGCAAAGCCAAAGAATACGGCATCAAGATCGCAGTCAATACCGATGCCCATGAAATCAGCCGGCTGGCAGAAATAAAATACGGGCTGGGCACCGCCCGACGGGGCTGGCTTCAGCCCGGCGATGTAATCAATACCCTGCCGCCGGCGGATTTGAAGAAATTTCTTACTGAGCATAAAAAGGCATGATAATATCAATACTAATTTAAAATTTTGCTGTTTACGCAGGAATAAAACTTTGATATGATATTTCCTGTAAATATATTTCCATTTTGTGTATAAGTTACCAAGGAGGCTGTCGCGTGAAATTAAAAGAGATTTATGAACTGGCTCTTAAAAAAGGTATTGATGCTGATCCCCGGGGCAAGAAGGAAGTAGAAAAGCTGCTGAAAAAACAGGCTGCCGCCTTTAAAGAATTAAAGGCGGATGAAAAAAAGGAATTCGACGAGGAAAAACTAAAAAACCCATACAGTGACACCAGAGTCTTGTACGGTGAAGGCGACAGGGAAGTAAACACCGTCCTCTGCGGTATTGACATTGAAGCCGGCGAAGTGCTGCTGGCTGACCGGCTGCGGGAAAAGGGGCAGCAGGTGGACCTGATCATCGCCCACCATCCCGATGGCAAAGCCCTGGCCGCCCTGCATGATGTGATGAACATGCAGGCTGATATCCTGCAAATCCTGGGTGTCCCCATTAACGTCGCGGAAGGCATTATGGCCTCCCGGATCAGTGAGGTTAAAAGAGGGTTAATGCCTTTAAACCACAACAAGGCGGTGGACATGGCCAGGATCCTTGACCTGCCGCTGATGTGTGTGCACACGCCGGCGGACAACCTGGTAACATCCTTTTTACAGAAGCTGCTGGATAAAAAAGACCCGGAAACTGTCGGCGACGTATTAAAAATTCTAAAAGAAATTCCGGAATTTGCTGAGGCAGTGAAAGTCAACGCCGGACCTGCCATTTTTGCCGGGGATAAAGACCGCAAGGCAGGCAAAATCTTTGTGGACATGACCGGCGGCACCGGCGGCTCGGAAGACGCCTTTGCCAAACTGGCCCAGGCCGGGGTGGGCACCATAGTAGGGATGCATATCGGTGAGAAGCACCGCAAAGAGGCGGAAAAGAACCATATCAATGTGGTTATTGCCGGTCATATCGCCAGCGATTCGCTGGGCATGAACCTGTTCCTGGATGAACTGGTTAAGCAGGGGGTTAAAGTAATCCCATGTTCAGGTCTGACCCGGGTTGACCGCCAGTAATTTAAAGCACAGCTAACGACTGCATCATTTCCAGTTAAATGGTGCAGTTATTTTTTTGCCGGCCGCCGTGTTATAATAACTTTATTGACTCATTCTGTATTTGAGGAGGGCCATTGATGCCAGCAAAGCCGGAATTACTTGCCCCGGTGGGCAGTTGGGAAGCGCTTGTGGCGGCGGTACAGAACGGCGCCGACGCCGTTTACCTGGGGGGGAAAATGTTCAGCGCCCGCCAATTTGCCGATAACTTTGACCGGGATGAACTTTTGCGGGCGGTGGAGTACGCCCATATCCGCGGGGTCCGGGTGTTTGTGACGGTGAACACCCTGGTGGCGGACCATGAACTGACTGAACTTGTTGATTATCTGCGCTTCTTGTATGAAATCGGTGTTGACGCAGTAATTGTCCAGGACCTTGGGGTAATCAGGCTGGTCCGCAGGTTATTGCCAGGGTTAAAACTCCATGCCAGCACCCAGATGACTGTGCACAATGCCGCCGGTGTCCGGCTGATGCAGGAAACAGGCATTGAGCGCACGGTCCTGTCCCGGGAGCTGTCGCTAAGGGATATTGTCGCCATCAAACAGGCTACCGGGGCCGAGTTGGAGGTTTTTGTCCATGGCGCCCTGTGCATATGCTACTCCGGCCAGTGCCTGATGAGCAGCCTCATCGGCGGCAGGAGCGGCAACCGCGGGCGGTGCGCCCAACCCTGCCGGCTGGAGTATACGCTGGTGGACGAAAAAGGGAAGCATCTGGCCGACCCGGGCCAAATCGGCAGCCACCTGCTTAGCCCGCGGGACCTGAACCTAATCCGGCACCTGCCCGACCTGGCAGCGGCCGGGGTGGATTCCCTGAAAATTGAAGGGCGGATGAAAAGGCCGGAATATGTGGCCACCGTGGTCAGAATTTACCGCCGGGCGCTGGACCGCGCCCTGACAGTGGGGCAGGACCCGGCGGTTACGGAGTCCGGCGCCCCCGGAGCTGTTGTCACGGCAGAAGAAGAAAAGCAGCTGGCCCAGATTTTTAACCGGGAGTTTACCACGGCTTATTTTAACAACCGGCCCGGCCGGGACATGATGAGCTACAAACGGCCCAATAACCGCGGTCTTAAGCTCGGCAGGGTGAGCGGGTTCAGCCGCGAAAAAGGGATGACTGAGATCCAGTTGGAAGATACGCTCCGCCTTGGCGACGGCATAGAGATTTGGGTTACTGAAGGCGGCCGCAAAGGTACGGAAGTAAATAAAATCATCCTGGACGGGCGCCCTGTAGAGGAAGCCGGTCCGGGGGACCGGGTGCTGGTGCCGGTGGAGGGCCGCGTGAGGATAGGTGACCGGGTGTTTAAGACCCATGATGCGGCTTTGATCCGTGAAGCCCGGCAGACCTTCACTTCGCCCCAGGAAACAAAAAAAATACCTCTTTTCTTTAAAGTATCGGCTGCTGTTGGCGGACATTTGCAGATTAAGGTCCTGGACGGTGAAGGCAGGGAATTAACGGCAGAGGGCGCGGTAACACTGGAAAAAGCCGAAAAGAAACCCCTGACCGAAGAAGCCCTGCTGGGCCAATTGGACCGGCTGGGCAATACCCCGTTTGCTGTTGGCGGCCTGGAGGCTGACATTGAACCCGGTGTGATGGTGCCGTTAAGTGAAATCAATGAAGTCCGCCGCCGGGTAATTGCGGCGATGGAAGAAAAGCGGGTGGCGGAAAAGCGGCCGCAGCCAGTGAACGACGCTGAGTTTGGCGAGGCGATGACAGCCGTGCTGGATATCAGGTTTAAGAAAGCCGCTGCCCAGGGCCAACCGGATACAGCTGCCGCGCCCTTCCTGGCCGCCGCCGTCGGCAGCCTGGAGGCGGTAAAACAGGCCGCGCAAAAAGGAGCGGACGTCATTTACTATGGCGGCAGCCTGTTTGCTTCCGGCAGTGCTGCCGGTCGGGGGCAGAACCTGGCCGATGATGTCCGCAGGGCTTGGGATATATGTTCACAGCATAACGCCGCCCTGACAGTCCGGACCCCGCGGGTTGTACAGGAGAGAGACCTGCCGCCGGTGCTGGGACTGCTGGAATTTGCCCGGGACAACGGGCTGGGGGTGCTTATTGGCAATCCGGGCATATTGAAAATCGCTGGAGAAATGGGCATCAGCAGGATACAGGCCGATTTTCCCCTGAACATATTTAACTGTCAGGCCCTGCTTTGGGTAAAGGAGCGGGGTATACGCCAGGCCGCCCTGTCACCGGAACTGACGCTGGAGCAGATTAAAGGCATCGCCGGCCATGGTATTTTACCCGTGGAAACCATTATCCACGGGGCGCTGCCGATGATGGTTTCCGAGCACTGCGTTATCGGCAGCGTGCTTGGCGGCCCCGGTGCGGCACAGGAAAAAGGTGCAAGTCAGGCTTGTGGCGGCCCCTGCGCCGGCCGCCGGTGCGGTCTTAAGGACAGGATGGGGATAACATTCCCGCTCAGGACGGACCTTTTCTGCCGGACTCACCTGTATAATGCCCGGGAAATGTGCCTCCTGGAATATATTAAGCCTTTATGTCAAGCAGGAATTAATTCCCTGAGGGTTGAACTGGAGATAAATGACGCCGGTTACACGGCCCTGGTGGTAAGCAGCTACCGCGCGGAACTGGATAAATACCTGAACAACCCGGGAGCTTACCGGCCTCCCGGAGAAGACCACAGACTGCTCAAGGCCCTGGGGGGAATTTTTACAAAAGGGCATTATTATCGGGGCGTAGTTTAAAGCACATTGCTGCGGGGAAAAAAGATATTATTGGCGGAGTATGCCAGGAGAGGTTGATCTAGTTGGACCGGCGGACTTTACAACGTATTGAGTACGACAAAGTAATAGAAATGCTGGTTTCCTGCGCCACCTTTACGCCCGGCAAAGAACTGGCGGCGGGCCTGCTGCCGGCTACAGACCTGGCGGTGGTGGCTAAGAGGCAGCAGGAAACTTCGGAAGCCAAGGAAATTTTGCGCAAAGAACCGGATGTGCCGCTGGGCGGCCTTAAAGACATCCGCAAAGTTTTGCATAAGGTGGGTTTAGGGGCTGTCTTAGAGCCCCACGAATTATTGGAAGTTACTGATGTCCTGAGGGCTGCCCGGCGGATCAAAAGGTTTTTCCTGGACAAACAGGGGCAATATCCGCTAACTGAAGAGATGTCCGGCAGCTTGACGGCATATCACGAGATAGAAGACAAAGTCATTCAGGCTATCGATACCGGCGGGGAGATTGCCGACCGGGCCTCAGCCGAGCTGCGTTCGCTCAGGGTGCGCAGCCGTGACCTGCATGCAGGGATTAAGGCAAAACTTGACCAGATTGTCCGTTCGCCGGAGCACCAGAAACATCTGCAGGAGTTCATTGTCACCCAGCGCGGTGACCGCTATGTAGTGCCCGTAAAACAGGAGTACCGGGGTCAGTTCCCCGGTATTGTCCACGACCAGTCGGCCAGCGGGGCCACTTTATTCATCGAGCCCATGGCCGTAGTGGAAATGAACAATGAGCTGAGAAGGCTGGCGGCGGCAGAAAAACAGGAAATCCTCCGTATCCTGACCGGCCTCACGGACCACGTACGGGCGGCGACGGATGGGATAACAGCCAACCTGGAGATTTTGGCCCGGATGGATTTTGTTTTTGCCAGGGGCCGGCTGAGCGCCCGGATGGATGCCGGCGAACCCCGGCTGAACGACCGGCGCTGCCTGGACCTGAAAGGCGCCCGGCATCCTCTGATACCAGGCAAGGCGGTGCCTGTCAGCGTTCATTTGGGCAAGGAATTCCATATCCTGGTCATCACCGGTCCGAATACCGGCGGCAAGACCGTGGCCCTGAAAACGGTAGGCCTGTTGACGGCTATGGCCCAGGCCGGCCTGCATATTCCCGCTGAAACCGGCAGTGAAATAGGCATCTTCAGGCAGTTATTCACCGATATCGGTGATGAACAGAGCATTGAACAGTCCCTGAGCACTTTTTCCGGGCATATGACCAACATCGTCCGGATCCTGTCCGGGGTAGACCCTGATTCTCTGGTGCTGATGGATGAACTGGGTTCCGGCACTGACCCGGTGGAAGGCGCTGCCCTGGCCATGGCTATACTGGAGTACCTTGATGAGCGGCAGGTCCGCACTATTGCCACCACCCATTACAGTGAACTCAAAGTCTTTGCCTTTAACCGGCCCGGGGTGGAGAACGCTTCGGTGGAATTTGACACCAAAACCTTACAGCCGACCTACCGGCTGCTTATCGGCCAGCCGGGCAGCAGCAGCGCCTTTGAGATTGCCGCCCGCCTTGGGCTAAATCCGGCGGTTATTGACCGGGCCAGGAGCCTGTTGACTAAGGAAGACGTGGAAGTAGCCGAACTGATTAGGGAACTGGAAGAAATCCGGCGGCTGGCGGAAGAAGAACGGTCGGCGGCTACCCGACTGCGGCAGCAGGCTGAGGCGCTGCAAAAGGAATATAACGCCGCCCTCAGCTCGCTTCAGGATAAAAAAGCCCGTTTATTAGCCGAAGTCAACAGTGAAGCCGCAGGTATCCTGAAAAAGGCCCGCATGCAGGCTGATGACGCTATCCGGGAGGTCAGGGAAGCCCTGGCCCAGGCGGACCGGGGCGGGTTATTGCATGCCCAGCAGGCCCGCACCCGGCTCAGGGACGGCCAGTCAGCATTTGAGGATAAAATGAACGCGGCGGCAGCGGAAAAATACGGCCGGCCGCCGAATCGGGTGGCGCCCGGGGATACTGTGTTTATCCCGAAATTCAATCAAAAAGGACATGTCACGGCATATGGCGAGGATGGGCAGGTGACTGTACAGGTTGGTATCATGAAGGTTACGGTGCCAATCGGGGAAATCAGGCTGGATAAAGAGGAAAAAACAGTTCGGGAGACCTCCACCGCCGCCCGGGTCATGACCGGGAAGGTAAAGGATTTTAATACGGAAATTGACCTCAGAGGCCTGTTGGTGGACGAGGCTATAGAACAGGTGGAAAAATATCTTGATGACGCTTTTTTAGCCGGTGTCCCCCAGGTTTATCTGATTCACGGCAAAGGCACCGGGGCTTTGAGGAAAGCCATCGGCAGCATGCTGGCCCGCCACCGGCATGTAAAAACATACCGCCTTGGCCAGTATGGCGAAGGCGGTATGGGTGTGACGGTGGTAGAACTTAATTAAAGCGTTTCCTGCCTTTATTCGGGTTATCTCTATTCGGTGTAACAGCATCAGGCTTATCGATCCGGGGGCTGTCTGGTTTACCA
The DNA here is from genome assembly GCA_049324975.1 of Bacillota bacterium. Lineage (GTDB taxonomy): Bacteria > Bacillota > Thermincolia > Thermincolales > CAZWUW01 > JBMOPI01. The sequence continues at coordinate 5,337 of JBMOPI010000300.1, read as the reverse complement.
GGCGCCGCCGGTTCTTTTGTGCTGACCTGGTGTTCGGCTACGGGGCAGTATTGGGTGGGCGCCATCCCGTCGTTAAAGTCCCGGTAGCTTACATACTGGCTTGGGCAGCCGCCATCCTGGCCGGGGCCGGCGATGTTTGCCAGGTACTGTACACCGCCGTGGGCCGGGTCTGTACAGACCGGCGTTCCCGAAGGCTTAGCCGTACCGGGCCCATGAATGGTGCAGGTTTCGGTAGGAATGGCGTCTTTGCTGTCTTTGGCGCCTTTAACGAAAGCCCGGCTGACTTTGGTGGGACAGTATTCGTTGGGAAGCTGGTTGGACTCGGCACAGACCTCCACCAAAACATGGACTTCACAAACCTTGGAGGGCACCTTGCCTTTAACAAACCATTCTGTGACCAGGTCGTCTTTCGGGCAGTTGGGACCGGGTTGGTCACCGGATATGGAACAAATCGTATCCCTGATCAAACCGTCCGGTGACTCGAACTCTTTAACCGGGGTATCTTTTAGAGCCTTGCCCATGACTTCTTTCCATATCTTCGCGGGAAAACTGCCGCCGGTAACGCCGCGGCCGTTAGCTTCACGCAGGGGAACAGGGTCATCCTGACCCATCCATACAACGCCCACCAGTTCCGGTGTGTACCCGGCAAACCAGGCGTCCTTGTAATCACTGGTGGTACCGGTTTTACCCGCTACCGGCCTTTTTCCCAGCGCAGCCCTGGTGCCGGTGCCGCGCTTGACTACTGACTGCAGCAGGTCAGTAATCAGGAAGGCGGTGGTCTGTTTCATCGCCACTTTTTTCTTCGGTTTAAAATCGGTTTCATCAAGCAGTAAATCATTCCGGTCGGTTACCTTGATAATGGCCACCGGTTCAACATAAACGCCTTTATTGGCAAAGGCCCCGTAAGCGCCGGCCAGTTCCAGCGGCGTAATCCCTTTAGTCAGGCCGCCCAGGGCGATACTCAGGTTCTCATCATTGCGTTTGGCATTGTCTTTACTGCTTACAAAAGAAGTAATGCCTAATTTTTTGGCAAAATTGATGGATTTGGTGATGCCGGTGTCTTTCAGAACGTTGATGGCGGGGATATTATAGGAGTGCGTTACTGCGGTTCTGTAAGTTACGATACCGTGATATTGGCCGTCGTAATTTTTGAATTCTTTGGAACCAACCTTTAGCGGCAGGTCTTCCACGGAAGTACCCGGACTTTTGCCGTTTTCGATGGCCGGGGCGTAAGCTACCACCGGCTTAAACGCTGAACCTGGCTGACGGTAAGCGTCTGTTGCCCGGTTAAACTGGAGCTTCTGGCTGTGGTCCCGGCCGCCTACCAGGGCTTTGATATGCCCCGTATGCGGATCCAGTACGACTACAGCGGCTTGGGGCTGAACGACACCGTTTTTATCCGGTTTGCTTTTGGGGTAATTTTTCTTATCGGCCAGGGTTTTTTCGGCGACAGCCTGAATCGCCGGATCCAGTGTGGTGTAGACTTTCAGGCCGCCTTTGTAAACCTTGTGTTCCCCGTATTTAGCGAGCAGTTTATCAGTAACAAAGTCAACAAAATACGGGTAAGGGTATTTATCCATATTCCTGGCCTTGGTACCGGTTAATTCTATCGGCTTTTCCATGGCGGCGGCAACTTCCGCTTCAGATGCGAAGTTGTTTTCAGCCATCTGTCTAAGTACTACATTACGGCGTTTCAGGGCAGCTTCCGGGTTTTTATATGGGGAGTAGTTATTGGGCGCCTTCGGCAAACCGGCGAGCAGGGCTGCTTCATGGAGTTCCAGTTCACTCACGGGTCTACCGAAATAAACCTGGGCTGCGCTTTGGATGCCATAAGCGCCTTCACCGAAATATATCCGATTAAGGTACATTTCGAATAACTGGTCCTTGGTATACTTCCGTTCCAGTTGAAGGGCGATGGCAGCTTCCTGGATCTTTCGCTTTAAACTTTTTTCCGGGTTCAGGAAGGCTATTTTGGCCAGCTGCTGGGTTATAGTGCTGGCCCCCTGGGCGGCGTAGCCGGCTTTCACGTCGGCAACGGCGGCGCCGATGATGCGTTTTATGTCGAGGCCGCCATGGTCGTAAAACCGCACATCTTCAATAGCCAGAAAAGCTTTTCTGACTTGCGGGGGAACCTGGTCAAGCTGCACCGGCACCCGGTTTTCAACAAAAATACTGGTGACCATGTTGCCGTCTTTATCATATATGTACGATGGTAAGTTGGGTTCCAATGCTTTGGGGTCCCAGGCCGGCATATCCTTCAGGCTGGCCATCACCAGGCCGCCAACTGACCCCCCGGTTACCAGCGCAAGAAAGACAACCACTACTATTATGAACCGCAAGGTGTTTAATTTCTTTTTTTTCTTTTTTCGATTAGTTCTTGTTCCGTTCTCTCCCATACGGGATAAAACCTCCCCCGGATACAGAATATACTAAGTCGATTATACCACAAAAACGTCGCCAAGTTAACATATTTCGCTGTAACCCCTGCCCCGGTTGCAGTGGGGACAGGCTTTTGCTATACTGTAATAAGGCAACCTATCATATATAGATGCCCGGAAGTACAAAGGTAGAACAGCAGGAAGGGGAATCAGGCATTGGCATCCGAATTCGTGAAATCAGGGGAACTGGAAAAACAGCTGGCGGTTATTAAACGCGGCACTGTGGAGATAGTGCCGGAAAACGAACTGGTGGAAAAGCTCAAAAAGTCCATTACGGAAAATAGGCCGTTAAACATAAAGCTGGGCCTTGACCCAACGGCGCCGGACATTCACCTGGGGCATACCGTGGTCCTGCAGAAACTGCGGCAGTTCCAGGACCTGGGGCATAATGTAACCATAATTTTAGGCGATTACACCGCCCGTATCGGCGACCCCACTGGCAAGTCAGAGACCCGAAAACAGCTTAGCGAGGAGCAGGTGCTGGCCAACGCCCGGACTTACGAAGAACAGATTTTTAAAATCCTGGACCGTGACCGTACTAAAGTCAGATTTAACAGCGAATGGCTGGCGCCCATGACTTTTGCCGATGTCATCACCCTGGCGGCCAAATATACAGTCGCCCGGATGCTGGAACGGGATGATTTTGCCAAACGTTTCGGGAACGAAATGCCCATCAGCATCCACGAGTTTTTCTATCCGCTGATGCAGGGCTATGATTCCGTTGCCCTGGAAGCTGATGTGGAACTGGGCGGCACCGACCAGAAGTTTAACCTGTTAATGGGCCGGCATCTGCAGAAGGAATACGGCCAGGAACCCCAGGTGGCCCTGATGATGCCGATCCTGGAGGGGCTGGACGGCGTCCAGAAGATGAGCAAAAGCCTGGGTAACTACATAGGCATCACCGAATCGCCCCGGGAGATGTATGGCAAAACCATGTCAATTGCGGATGAACTGATGGTCAGGTACTTTGAACTGGTGACCCCGGTTTCTATGGAAGAAATCCGCGGCATCGAAACCGGACTTAAGGATGGCAGCCTGCACCCGCGGGATGTGAAGATGCGCCTGGCCAGGGAAATCGTCACCATTTACCACGGCCCGGAAGCGGCCGCGCGGGCCGAGGAAGAGTTCAAGAACATCTTCCAGAAAAAAGAACTACCTGATGAAATCCCTGAGTATGCCGTTAACCCGGCTGAGCTCGAGGACGGTGAGATCTGGCTGCCGAAACTCATGGTGCTGGCCAAAATGGCCGGCAGCACCAGCGAAGGCCGCCGCCTGGTCCAGCAGGGCGCGGTAAAGATTGATGACAATAAGTTTGACGACCCCAACGGGAAAATAGTTCCGCAGAATGGCATGATCATCAAAGCCGGAAAGCGGAAGTTTGTTAAGCTGGTTGTATAAGTTAAAAGCCTGCAATTAGGTTAATTGCAGGTTGTCGACAGCTTGAGCGTACTATATAGAGTACGCTTTTAATTTTGTCGAAAAATGTAAAATCATGGCGCAATTAGTTATAATTATTTATGCACACAATAGCAGGAAAAAGAGGAAAAATGTAGTATTAAATTTATAAAACTGTTGTAAAAAATTTAGTATATTGTTCCGAAAAGGCAAACCAGCTGAAAGGCAGGGACGCAAAGCCACGGGTCTAATGCAGAGTTAATCACTGTTATGATAGCCGGGCTACCTAAGGGAATTAGTATTGACCTGCCCCTGGTTAACCATAGGCAGGTTTCGCTTTAATGACCATGAAAGCTCTAAATAAGGCATGACGTGAAAAACCTTCAGAAGCAGAATGACTGACCTTGGAAAGTAAAAATATAAAGGGAATCAAAAACCTTAATGTAGAAATCAATTTTGGATTGCAGGGTAAAAATCTCTGAGATATTCAATACTAACTGACGGTGCCATCGGATTTCCTCCACGGATCATTTTTGGAAGCTTATATATTGAGTCTAGTAAAATACTCTGTCGCTCAAAGCCGCTTATAAGGTTTAGAGTTACGCAAAAGACAATTAAGGGAGGTGAAACAAAATGCTTAACATATTTAAGTAATAAAGGATATTCTAAGGATAACATTTTTCCTACTATTATTTCTTATGGTACAGCTTCGAGCATCACTCATTTCAGCAAAGTTGTTGACTCTACTGTAACCAGGGCTAAGTGGGGGCATTTAGAAAGGTTGACTAGTGGTTCGTGGGATCCGTATTATACATCTTCTTACGGCCATCCGGTAAGTAAATATCGGAAATAAACTATCAATTTAAAAGGAGCTGAAGCGTGATGAAAAAAAATTTAGCCCTATTTTTGGTTATAGGTTTATTTGTTACAATTTTTTTGGGTTACAAGATGAATTTAAAGACGGCGGAAGCAGAAATTGAGAAACAACTTAGCAATGATATTAACGTGATGATGGAAGAAGTAGTAAATATGTCTGATCCGAAAGCCTCAATTTCATCTAACCCTTACGATTATACGACAAATAACAAGGCATTCGATAGTATTGTAGATTTGGGTTCAAGTGCCCTTCCTCATTTGAAAAACAAGATTCAAAACAGTGCTCAGAATGGGTTAGAGGAATATCTTTTAGCTATAGCCATAGAAAAAATAGCAAAGGTTGATTTAAAAGGTGACAAGTTTGGCTGGGCTGATGCAAAAGGGTTTGTTAAAGTTTGGAATGAGCATTTAAAAGCTATTCCTGAGAATGTAAAAACTATTGCTAATTCGTCGGATAATGACAAAGTAGATAAATTAATCAAACTTGGAATTCCGTCAATACCTTTTATCATTGACGAAGTTGAACAAGGAAATGAAGATGTTATTCTGGCACTTGATAATTTACTTATAGGTAGTAAAGAAGTAAATTATACTAAAGGTTCTATAAACAAAGGATGGATCCAAGCAA
>JBMOPI010000299.1:0-21789 GCA_049324975.1 Bacillota bacterium | reverse complement strand
CGGCGACAACATCAAGATGGACATCGAACTGATTACCCCCATCGCCATTGAAGAAGGCCTCCGCTTCGCTATCCGCGAGGGCGGCCGGACTGTTGGCTCCGGTGTGGTAACTGCTATCCGGGACTAACCTGAATGTTAAGGGAGCATAAGTACTGCAGCCCTAAAAGCTGCAGTACTTATCCCCATGTTATCTACCAATTAGCAAGGACAACGCGATGAAGTGAGAGGTTGCTGATAGGTTGGGTAGTTGACAATTAATAATGAGAGAATTTGCGGAAGGCACGTAGTTAGACTTAGCGAACGGAGGGGCAAAAAGAGTCGGGCCGGTTCCCTCCAGGTTAATCAATTAATACGGAACCGACCTTTTTGCCCCGGAGTGAGCTTAGTATAACTAGTGCCTGGAGCACGGAACGAATTATTAATTGTCAACTACCCATCCCTACCAGGGAATTTTCACTGAGAACTGTCCGTATTTTAAATCGGGCGAAGGAGGTAATTTATTTATGAGCAAACAAAAAATCCGGATCAGGTTGAAGGCTTTCGACCATAAGATTATTGACCAGTCCGCAGAAAAGATTGTCGATACTGCGAAGAGGACCGGGGCCAGCGTGGCCGGACCGGTACCGCTGCCCACAGAAAAAAGTATTTATACTATATTGAGAAGTCCGCATGTGAACAAAGACTCCCGTGAACAGTTTGAAATGAGGACCCACAAGCGGTTGATCGATATACTTGAACCTACTCCCAAGACTGTTGATGCCTTAATGCGACTTGACCTACCGGCAGGTGTTGACATAGAGATCAAACTGTAAGGATCACCTTATAGAGAAAGTGTCGCACGTCAGGCGGCAGAACGCTCTGACCACTGGACACTCTAAACAACAGGAGGTGCACGATAGATGTCCAAAGGACTGTTAGGTAAAAAGGTTGGAATGACTCAGATATTTAAAGAAACAGGCGAAATCGTACCTGTTACTGTAATTGAGGCGGGACCGTGTGTGGTCGTACAGAAAAAGACCGTTGAAACAGACGGCTATAACGCCATCCAGCTGGGTTTCGGCGAAAAGCGGGAAGCGTTGGCGAATAAACCTCTTAAGGGCCACTTTGCCAAGGCAGAACAGAAGCCTCTGCGCTACCTGCGGGAACTGCGGGTAGATAATGTGGAAGAATATCAGGTCGGCCAGGAGATTAAAGCTGATCTCTTTGCTGCCGGAGAACATGTTGACGTGGTAGGGACCTCCAAAGGCAAAGGCTTTGCCGGCGGGATTAAACGCCACGGTTTTCAGCGGGGACCAATGGCTCACGGCTCCAAGTATCACCGCCGTCCGGGTTCCCAGGGCGCCAAGGGTCCGGCCAGGGTGTTCAAGGGCCGCAGACTCCCCGGCAGAATGGGCGCGGACCGGGTTACCGTACAAAACCTTGAAGTGGTGCGGGTTGATGCAGACCGCAATATTCTGCTGGTAAAAGGTGCTGTGCCTGGCCCCAAAGGTAGTCTGGTCATGGTTAATGACAGTGTTAAAGCATAGAAGGAATAGCGCGGAAAGGAGGAAGTAACATGCCTAAAGTTGATTTATATAATGTACAAGGTAAAAAGGTTGGCGACATAGACCTGAAAGACGAAATATTCGGGACGGAAGTAAATGAATCGATCCTGCATGATGTGGTTGTAATGCAGCTGGCCAATCGCCGGCTGGGCACCGCCGATACCAAAACCCGGGCAGAAGTAGCCGGCGGCGGCAGAAAACCCTGGCGGCAGAAAGGCACCGGCCGTGCCCGTCACGGGACTATCAGATCTCCTATATGGAGAACCGGTGGTATTGTCTTCGGTCCCCATCCCAGGTCTTATAAATACACCATGCCTAAGAAGATCAGGCGCTTAGCCATGAAGTCTGCCCTTTCTTCCAAGGTGCAGAACGGCAATCTCATCGTGCTGGATGAGCTTAGCCTTCAGCAGCCGAAAACCAAGGATATGGTGGAAATTCTGAACAACCTCAACGTAGATAATAAAGCTTTGGTGGTAACTGCCGGAGTAGATACCAATGTGGTTAAGTCCGCCCGGAATATTCCCGGTGTTACTCCGACTTTTGCATCCGGTCTGAATGTCTATGACATCCTGAACCACGAAAAACTGGTGATTACCAAAGATGCAGTATCCAAAGTTGAGGAGGTGCTTGCATAATGCGTAATCCACGGGATGTGCTGAAGAAGCCGGTAGTTTCCGAGCGCAGCATGGCGCTTCTGGAAGACAACAAATACACCTTTTACGTTGACCCCAAGGCAAACAAGATCGAGATTAAGAATGCCGTAGAGGAACTTTTCAATGTAACCGTAGAAAATGTAAACACCATGAATGTCAAGGGGAAGGAAAAGCGGATGGGCCGTTACGTCGGCCGCACTGCCGACCGTAAAAAGGCAATTGTGAAGCTGAAAGCAGGAGACAAGATTGAGATTTTTGAGGGAATGTAAAGTAATGCCTCAGTAAAGGAGGGGATTTTGATGGCAGTTAAAAAGTTTAAACCTACCTCCCCGGGAAGAAGGACCATGACGGTTGCCGACTTCGCCGAGATCACCACTGACAAGCCGGAAAAATCATTGCTTGAACCGCTTAAGATCAAGTCCGGTCGCAATAATCAGGGGCGGATCACTGTCCGGCACCGTGGAGGTGGACACAAGCGTCAGTATAGAATCATAGATTTCAAAAGAAACAAGGACGGCATCCCTGCTAAGGTTGCCACCATCGAATACGATCCGAACAGGACATCCCGGATTGCATTGCTGAATTATGCCGACGGTGAAAAGAGATATATACTTGCACCAAACGGCTTGAATGTTGGTGACACGGTAGTTTCCGGCCCCGATGCAGACATCAAAGTCGGCAATGCCCTGCCTCTGAAAAACATTCCGGTAGGTACCGTGATTCATAACATTGAACTTAAACCGGAAAAGGGCGCTCAGATGGTCCGTTCGGCTGGGGCTTACGCTCAGCTGATGGCGAAAGAAGGGGATTATGCCCAGGTGCGCATGCCTTCAGGGGAAGTACGGATGATACATGTAAACTGCCGGGCCACTATCGGCCAGGTAGGCAACTTAGAACACGAAAACATCACTATCGGTAAAGCCGGCCGGTCCCGCTGGATGGGCAAACGGCCCACTGTCCGCGGTGTGGTCATGAACCCGGTAGACCATCCCCACGGTGGTGGCGAAGGCCGTTCACCGGTTGGCCGGAACCCGGTCACTCCTTGGGGTAAACCGGCGCTGGGCGCCCGGACCCGCAAGAAGAAACCGTCTGATAAGTATATCCTGAAGAGGAGAACGAAGTAATTACCGGCTTAACGGACTTATTGATGAAGGGAGGCTAATTAGGGATATGACCAGATCTCTCAAGAAAGGGCCTTATATCGAGGCCGGACTCTTAAAGAAGATAGAAGATATGAATGAAAAGAACGAGAAGAAAGTAATTAAGACTTGGTCCCGCCGTTCCACAATTTTTCCGCAGATGGTAGGGCACACCATTGCCGTGCACGACGGGCGCAAGCATGTACCTGTATACATTACCGAGGATATGGTCGGACATAAGCTTGGCGAGTTTGCACCCACCAGGTTTTTTAGAGGACACGGGGGTCATACCGAGCGTTCGACTGCCCTGAAATAGGTCGAGAGGGGGTTATTAAATTATGGAAGCAAAAGCGGTAGCCAAATACATCCGGATTTCCCCCCGCAAAGTACGGCAGGTGGTCGACCTTATTCGGGGGAAGAAAATCGGTGAAGCCATTGCTATTTTGAAGTTTACGCCCAAAAGGGCCGCCGATGCGGTGGAAAAGGTGGTAAAGTCGGCGGTAGCCAATGCCGAGCATAACCTGGAAATGGACCGGGATGCATTATACATCGCCGAAGTCTATGTAGACCAGGGGCCTACCTTAAAGCGTTTCAAGCCCCGGGCCATGGGCCGGGCGGACCTGATCCGGAAAAGGACCAGCCATATTACCGTAGTAGTTGCGGAGAAAAAGGAGGGATAATGAGTGGGTCAAAAAGTTCACCCTAAAGGTTTACGGATAGGGATTATTAAGGACTGGGATGCCAAGTGGTATGCCGAGAAGGATTATTCCGACCTGTTGCTGGAAGATATTAAACTTAGGGAATACATCAAGAAAAGACTCTATGCCGCCGGCATTTCCAAGGTTGAAATAGAGCGGGCCGCCAGCCGGATTAAGATATCCATCCATACCGCCAAGCCGGGTATTGTTATCGGCCGGGGCGGGTCTGAAGTTGAAGCTCTCCGGAAAGAACTGGAGAAAAGAACCGGTAAACATGTGAATATCAATATCGTAGAAGTAAAGGTACCGGAACTGGATGCCCAGTTAGTAGCTGAGAATGTTGCCGCCCAGTTGGTAAGGCGGATTGCTTTCCGGCGGGCTATGAAGCAGACCGTTGCCCGTTCTATGCGGATGGGCGCCCAGGGCATTAAGATTTCCTGTTCCGGTCGTTTGGCCGGTGCGGAGATTGCCCGGACCGAATGGTACAACGAAGGTAAAGTGCCCCTGCACACCCTGCGGGCGGATATTGATTACGGTTTTGCGGAAGCTGATACAACTTACGGTAAAATCGGCGTAAAATGCTGGATTTACAAGGGCGAGGTGCTTCCTGAAGCGAAGACTGCAACCGCCAAGGAAGGAGGAGAATAATCGATGCTGGTACCCAAAAGAGTAAAACACCGCCGGCAGCACCGGGGCCGTATGACCGGCAAGTCCAAAGGCGGCAATGAAATCGCTTTTGGCGAATTCGGTTTACAGGCTCTTGAGCCGGCTTGGATTACCAACAGACAGATAGAGGCTGCCCGGATTGCCATGACCAGGTACATCAAACGGGGCGGTAAAGTATGGATCAAGATTTTTCCGGATAAGCCCATTACCGCGAAACCTGCCGAAACCCGGATGGGCAGCGGTAAAGGTGCGCCGGAATACTGGGTGGCTGTGGTGAAACCGGGCCGGATCATGTTTGAACTGGCCGGCGTTAGCGAAGAGATTGCCCGTGAAGCCCTGCGGCTGGCATCCCACAAGCTGCCTGTCAAATGCAAAATTGTCAAACGTGAAGAGGTTGGTGGTGACGCTAATGAAAGCTAAGGAGATTCGTGAACTGTCCGATGAGGAACTGACCCGCAAGGTGGACGATTTGAAAGACGAGCTTTTTAAACTCCGCTTTCAGTTAGCCACCGGCCAGTTGGAAAATCCCATGCGGATAAGAGAAGTGAGACGTTCCATCGCCCAGGTGAAAACAGTCATCCGGGAGCGGGAACTGCAGGCTCAGCAAGGTTAGTAAATGATACCCAGATGGTTACGGAAGGGGGCTTAAGAGTTGACAGAACGCAAGGCCAGAAAAACGCAAATCGGCAAAGTCGTTAGTGATAAAATGGATAAAACCGTAGTGGTAGCGGTGGAAACCCTGGTCCGCCACCCCTTGTACGGCAAGACCGTGAAGCGGACCAAAAAGTTTAAAGCCCATGACGAGCAAAACTCCTGCCGGAGCGGTGACAAGGTACGGTTGATGGAAACCAGGCCTTTGAGCAAGGATAAGCGCTGGCGGGTAGTGGAAATACTTGAGCGGGAAGAACGAATTTAGTTTTTCCGGCAATGTTTTTTACTCTTTTCATAAAGGAGGTTAGTGGCCGTGATTCAAGCTGAAACAATGCTCAACGTCGCTGACAACACCGGCGCCAGAAAGCTTTTATGCATCAGGGTGCTGGGCGGTTCCTTCCGCCGTTATGCCAGGGTGGGCGATATCATCGTGGCTTCTGTAAAAGAAGCAACACCTGGCGGCGTTGTCAAGAAAGGCGATGTAGTGAAAGCGGTTGTGGTCAGGACCAGCAAGGAAATTAAGAGACCGGACGGTTCTTATATTAAATTTGACGAAAATGCGGCCGTTATTATCAACGAGGCCAAAAACCCGAGAGGTACGAGGATTTTTGGTCCGGTTGCCCGGGAACTCAGGGACAGGGATTTTATGAAGATTATTTCTTTGGCACCGGAAGTGCTCTAGGAGGTGTGATTCGTGGCAACACAGAAGATTCATGTAAAAAAAGGCGATACAGTTGTAGTAATCACCGGAAAAGACGCCGGCAAGAAGGGCAAGGTGCTTGAGGTGCAGCCCAGGGACGGCCGGGTGGTAGTGGAAGGTGCAAACATCGTCAAAAGACACAGCAAACCCACCCAAAAACTGCCACAGGGCGGTATCGTGGAAAAACCGGCGCCGCTGGCCAGTTCCAATGTGATGATTTTCTGCTCCAAATGCAGCGCACCGCGCAGGATCGGCAAAGAAATTCTGGCCAATGGCAAGAAGGTCCGGGTCTGCAAAAAGTGCGGCGAGGCTTTTGATAAGTAGTAGCTTCTAAGAAAGGAGGTCTAACCTTGGCCAGGCTGAAAGAAAAGTACGTAAACGAAATAGCCGGGAAACTGAAGGAAAAGTTCGGCTATAAAAATGTAATGCAAATCCCCAAGTTGGAAAAGGTTGTTATAAATATGGGCGTCGGCGAAGCCATTCAGAACGCCAAAGCTATCGACGCCGCGGTGGGCGACCTGTCCCTGATTACCGGCCAGAAACCGGTGGTCACCAGGGCCAAGAAATCTATCGCCGGGTTTAAGCTTAGGGCCGGCATGCCTATCGGTTGTAAAGTCACCCTGCGGGGCGACCGCATGTACGAGTTTGTTGATAAACTGCTGAATGTGGCTTTACCGCGGGTCCGGGATTTCCGGGGGGTGTCCCCTAAGTCTTTTGACGGCCGGGGGAATTACACTCTCGGAATCCGGGAGCAGTTGATCTTCCCGGAGGTTGAATATGATAAAATAGACAAGATTCGCGGTATGGATATAATCTTTGTCACCAACGCGAAAAATGACGAAGAGGCCCGGGAGCTGCTCAGGGAATTAGGTATGCCTTTCAGAGAACAGTAGCATAATACGGACTTCGGATATAAAATTATTTTCCTAAGTAAAAGGGGTGATACGGGTGGCTAAAAAATCAATGATTGCAAGTCAGCAGCGGACTCCCAAGTTTTCGGTGCGTGGTTACAACAGGTGTAAGATTTGCGGGAGGCCCCACGCTTATTTAAGAAAATTCGGGATGTGCCGGATTTGTTTCCGGGAACGGGCTTACCGCGGCGAAATCCCGGGTGTGAGGAAAGCCAGCTGGTAACAGACAGGAAGGAGGTTAGAACAAATGGCAATGACAGATCCTATTGCAGATCTCTTGACAAGGGTCAGAAACGCAACTATGGTCTACCATGATAAAGTCGAAATTCCCGCTTCCAGGACCAAAAAAGCCATTGCGGAGATATTTAAGAAAGAAGGCTTTATCAAGGATTGCGAGTTTATAGATGACGGTAAGCAGGGTATCATCAGGATTTACCTGAAATACGGCCCGAACCGCGAAAAAGTGATTACAGGCCTCAAACGGATCAGTAAGCCGGGCCTCAGGGTATATGCGAAAAAAGATGAAGTTCCCAAGGTGCTCGGCGGGTTGGGGATAGCCGTTATCTCCACATCCAGGGGCATCATGACGGATAAGCAGGCCCGTAAAGAGGGCCTTGGTGGCGAGGTCATCTGCTACGTATGGTAATAACAGTTTTAGTTTCAGTCAGGAGGTGTGATCATGTCCAGAATTGGCAGACAGCCAATTACCATTCCCCAGGGCGTTGAGGTCAAAATTGACGGTAACCTGGTGACAGTCAAAGGTCCCAAAGGCCAGCTGGCCAGGGAGCTGCACAGAGATATGCAGGTGGTTGTGGAAGACAACGTTATGCGGATTGAACGTCCTACCGATAACAAACTGCACCGTTCACTGCATGGCCTGACCAGGACCCTGGTGAACAATATGGTGGAAGGGGTTACCAAAGGTTTCGAGAAGGCGCTGGAACTGACCGGGGTTGGTTACCGGGCCACCAAACAGGGTAAGAAGCTTGTCCTATCCGTAGGATATTCCCATCCGGTGGAAATGGAGCCGAAGGACGGATTGGAGATTGAAGTGCCGGCTCCCACCAAGGTTATTGTCAAAGGCATCGACAAGGAAGCGGTCGGCGCTTTTGCTGCCAACGTGCGGTCGGTCCGCGAGCCCGAACCTTATAAAGGCAAAGGTATTAAGTACGAGGGCGAACGGATTCGCCGCAAGGTTGGTAAGACCGGCGCCAAGAAGAAGTAGGGGGTGAATTAGTTGTTCAAGCAGGTTAATCGCAAGGCCGAAAAACTAAAGCGGCGTTTGCGGGTCCGCAAAAAAGTTTCCGGGACCACTGAACGTCCGAGATTGAGTATATACAGAAGTTTAAACCATATCTATGCCCAGATTATCGATGACACCAAAGGTGTTACCCTCGTATCGGCATCCACCATGGAGCCGGGCCTGAAGGGTCAGGTTGAGACCGGTGGCGATACCGGCGCGGCTGAGGCGGTGGGCAAGGCTATTGCCCAAAAGGCCGTGGAAAAGGGCATCAAGCAGGTGGTATTTGACCGCGGCGGCAATATCTATCACGGTCGGGTCAAGGCCCTGGCGGACGCCGCCCGGGAAGCCGGACTGGATTTCTAAGCGAAGGAGGGGAAATAATGGCGAGAATCGACGCCAGTAAACTTGAATTATCTGAAAAAGTCGTTCACATAAACCGTGTGGCCAAGGTTGTCAAGGGCGGCCGGCGGTTCAGCTTCAGCGCCCTGGTCGTGGTTGGCGACGGCAACGGTTATGTTGGCGCAGGGCTGGGTAAGGCCGGAGAGGTGCCGGAATCAATCCGGAAGGGTATCGAAGATGCCAAAAAGAACCTGGTCCATGTTCCGCTCGTGGGCACTACTATTCCTCATGAGGTAGTCGGTCAGTTTGGGGCCGGTAAAGTGCTTTTAAAGCCGGCTTCCGAAGGTACCGGGGTTATCGCCGGCGGACCGGTGCGGGCCATCCTGGAGCTGGCCGGGGTAAAGGATATCCTGACCAAATCACTGGGCTCCAACAACGCACACAATATGATCAATGCCACCATGGTGGCTTTAAAAAGCCTGAAAAGAGCCGAAGAAGTCGCCAAACTGCGCGACAAGACGGTGGAAGAGCTCTTAGGTTAGGAGGTTGGAGCAGATGGCACAGAAATTACGCATTACACTGGTGAAGAGCGTGATCGGTACTCCCGGGGACCAGAGAGCTACTGTGCGGACACTGGGTTTAAGCAAGCTGAACAGTTCCGCCGAACATAATGACACCCCGCAGGTCCGCGGGATGATCCGGAAAGTCTCTCACCTGGTGAAAGTCGAAGAGGTTTCATAAAACTGTTCGGACCAAATACTGAGGGAGGTGTATTTATGGAACTGCATAACCTGAAGCCTGCTGCCGGCGCCAGAAAAAAACCCACCCGCAAAGGGCAGGGCATCGGCTCCGGATTGGGTAAAACCGCAGGCCGGGGGCATAAAGGGCAGAAAGCCCGTTCCGGCGGCGGTGTAAGGCCGGGTTTTGAAGGCGGCCAGAAGCCCCTGATCCAACGGGTACCCAAACGCGGCTTTACCAATATATTTGCCAGGGAATTGGTGGAAGTGAATGTCAGCGCCCTGAATAAGTTCGATAACGGTACGGTGGTTACCCCCGCGCTGCTTAAAGAAAACGGAGTAATCAAATCTGTCAAAGACGGTGTGAAGATTTTGGGCAAGGGCGACCTGGAAAAGTCCCTGACCGTTCAGGTACAAGCTTTCAGCAAGGCAGCGGCCGACAAAATCACGGCTGCCGGCGGAAAAGCCGAGGTGATTTAATTTTGTTAGACGCTCTCAAGAGTTCCCTCAAGGCCAGTGATCTTAGAAACAGAATAATCTTTACCCTGATGATGTTTTTCATCTTCCGGATCGGGGCCCATGTCCCGGTGCCGGGCATTAATCATGATGCCATTGAGAAGCTCATCTCCGGCGGGGGCGGTTCCCTGCTGGGATTCTTTGATGTGATTTCCGGCGGCGCTTTCAGAAGATTTTCCATTTTTGCCATGAGTATTACGCCGTACATTAACGCATCCATTATCATGCAGTTGTTAACCGTGGTTATCCCTTCCCTGGAGAAGCTCTCCAAGGAAGGTGATGAGGGCCGGAAAAAGATTACCCAGTATGTCCGTTACGGAACAGTGGTGCTGGGTTTTATCCAGGCCCTGGGCATGGCCTTTACGTTAAGGGCTGCCGGCGCCCTTACCAACCCCGGGGTGGGTTCTTACCTGCTTATCGGGATTACCCTTACGGCTGGTACGGCGTTCCTGATGTGGTTAGGGGAACAGATTACCGAAAAGGGAATCGGTAACGGGATTTCCCTGATCATCTTTGCCGGTATTGTTTCCAGCATTCCCGGAGCGCTCTACAGGCTATACGACGGAGTGAAGGCCGGGACCATCAACCCCTTCAGCGTAATCCTGCTGGTGGTTATAGGCATCATGGTCATTGCTGCGGTTGTTGCCGTGAATGAAGGCCAGCGCCGGATTCCGGTGCAGTATGCCAAGCGGGTCGTCGGCCGGCGGGTTTACGGCGGTCAGAGCACCCATATCCCTTTAAAGGTTAACCAGGCGGGTGTAATTCCGGTAATTTTCGCTTCTTCCATCCTGTTGTTCCCCACCACTATCGCCAACTTTTTCCCGACCAACAAGGCGGCGAGGTGGATACTGGATGTTTTTGCATGGGGCGGATGGGTGCATAGTATTTCATTTGCCTTACTGATTATTTTCTTTACCTATTTCTATACATCCATCACTTTCAACCCGATGGATGTGGCCGATAACATGAAAAAATATGGCGGTTTCATTCCCGGACTGCGTCCCGGGAGGCCTACCGCCGAATATCTGGACCGTGTGTTAACGAGAATTACTCTGTCAGGTGCAGTATTTTTAGCCTTGATTGCCGTCCTGCCCACGTTGATTATGGCGACAACCAAGATTCAGGGGATTTATTTTGGCGGCACCAGTCTGCTGATTGTTGTCGGGGTGGCCCTGGAGACCATGAAGCAGATTGAATCCCACCTGCTGATGAAGCATTACCAGGGCTTTATCAAATAGTGAGAGATGATCAAGTGATTACATGCAAATCTGACAGGGAATTAAAATATATGCGCGATGCCGGCCGTGTTGTGGCCCAGGCTCATCAAGAACTGGCGAAGGCCGTAAAACCGGGAGTCACGACAAAAGAACTGGACAGGATTGCCGAGGATTTCATCCTGAAAAACGGTGCCCGCCCTGCCTTTAAAGGTTATCACGGGTTCCCCGCTTCCATTTGCGCTTCCGTCAACGAACAGGTGGTACACGGTATTCCGGGTTTAAGAAATTTGGAAAATGGTGATATTATTAGTATTGATATTGGAGCGGTAATAAATGGATATTATGGTGACAGTGCGGTGACTTTGCCGGTGGGCGATGTACGGACAGAAGCCCTGGACCTGCTCAAGGTTACCGAAAAGTCCCTGTATCAGGGGATTGACAAGGCCCGTAACGGCAATCGGCTGACCGATATTTCCAATGCCGTGCAGACCTTTGTGGAAGCCCACGGGTACTCGGTAGTCAGGGACTATGTCGGACATGGGATCGGCAGTCACATGCATGAAGAACCGCAGGTACCGAATTTCGGCGGCCCCGGGCGCGGCCCGCGGCTGAAGCCCGGCATGACATTGGCCATTGAGCCTATGGTCAACTTAGGCACCCACGAAGTCATGACCCTTACGGATAACTGGACGGTGGTGACAAGGGACAAGAGCCTGTCGGCTCATTTCGAGCACACCATTGCCATAACCGAAGGCGATCCGGAGATTTTGACCAGACTATAAGACCGGTTTGGATTAAACCCCCGGGAGGTGCGTAAGATGTCAGATGATAAGCTGCAAGCCGGAAAATTTGTAAAATCCGTTGCCGGTCGTGACAGGGGTAAAACTTTTTTGGTTTTTGATGTTTTAAACGCAGCCTTTGTTCGAGTAATTGACGGAAACAGCCGTAAGATACAGAACCCCAAAAAAAAGAATGTCCGGCACCTTCGGGTGATACCTGTTGATGCCGGTGAAATAGCTGAGCGATTGGCCCTGGGGGACCGGGTAACGGACGAGGAGGTTTCCCGGGCCATCAGTGCACTGGGTTCTGCCGGGATGAGTGAGGACGGTCGAGCATAAGGAGGTTGGTTGGCCTGATGTCAAAACAGGATGTAATCGAGGTTGAAGGGACTGTGATAGAACCGCTGCCCAATGCCATGTTCCGCGTGGAACTGGAAAACGGGCACAAGGTCCTGGCCCATGTTTCCGGCAAGATTAGGATGAACTTCATCCGTATCCTGCCGGGGGATAAAGTCACTATTGAATTATCACCTTACGACCTGACGCGCGGGCGGATTGTCTACCGGTTTAAGTAAGGCCTCGGCCAGAAGGAGGATATATTCAGATGAAAGTCAGACCATCGGTAAAACCGATTTGCGAAAAATGTAAGATTATCAAGCGGAAAGGCAAAGTCATGGTGATTTGCGAAAACCCTAAACATAAACAGAAGCAGGGATAAATGGAGGTGTTTTACTAAATGGCGAGAATTGCTGGGGTGGACTTACCCAGAGAGAAACGGGTAGAGATTGCACTGACCTATATCTTCGGCATCGGCCGGCCGACTTCCCAGGATATCCTGGCCAAGACCGGCGTTAAACCGGACACCCGGGTAAGGGACCTGACCGAAGAGGAAGTCAACAGGCTGCGGGAGATCATCGAAAAAGAACTTAAGGTTGAGGGCGACCTGAGAAGGGAAATCTCCCTGAACATCAAGCGGCTGATGGAGATCGGCTGCTACCGCGGGCTGCGGCACCGCAGGGGACTGCCGGTACGCGGGCAGAAGACCAAGACAAATGCCCGGACCAGAAAAGGTCCGAAGAAGACTGTAGGCGTAAGACGTAAAAAATAAACAGAAAAGGGGGAAAGAGCATGGCACGAAGAGTCAGGGCAAAACGTAAAGAGCGGAAGAACGTGGATCAGGGCGTGGCCCATATCAGGTCCACCTTTAACAATACCATTATCACCATTACTGACAAAACCGGCGCCGCCATATCCTGGGCCAGCGCCGGCGTAATGGGCTTCAAGGGTTCCCGCAAAAGTACGCCCTTTGCCGCCCAGATGGCTGCTGAGCAGGCGGCCAAGGAAGCCATGGAACATGGCATGAAAGAAGTGGAAGTGTTTGTAAAGGGGCCTGGCGCCGGCCGTGAGGCGGCCATCAGGGCGCTGCAGGCTGCCGGGCTGGAAGTAAACATGATTAAGGATGTCACCCCCATTCCTCATAATGGGTGCCGTCCGCCCAAGAGAAGAAGAGTTTAAGGAGGTGTTGTTCGAAGATGGCAAGATATACTGGACCTGTTTGTCGGCTCTGCCGCCGGGAGGGTGCCAAATTGTACCTGAAAGGCGACAGATGCTATTCGGATAAATGTGCCATTGACAGAAAGGGTTATGCTCCGGGTCAGCACGGACAGGGGCGCAAAAAAGTTTCAGAATACGGGCTGCAGCTTAGGGAAAAGCAAAAGGCCAGAAGGATGTACGGAATTCTGGAAAACCAGTTCCGCAACTACTTTGCCAAGGCTGACCGCCAGCAGGGGATTACCGGTGACAACCTGCTCCGTCTGCTGGAGAGAAGGCTGGACAATGTGATTTACCGCATCGGATTTGGCGCTTCCCGCGCTGAAGCAAGACAACTGGTGCGGCACGGTCATTTCACCGTGAATGGCAGAAAAGTGAACATTCCCTCCTTCCAGGTAAAAGTGGGCGATGTTATCACTGTCAGGGAAGGCAGCAGGGATGTGCCGAGGATCAAAGAACTGGTTGAACAGGCGGCCAGAAAAACCCCGCCGGCTTGGCTTGAACTGGATACCGACCAGTTCACGGGAAAGGTGGTTGCTTTACCTTCGCGAGATCAGATTGACGCACCTCTCGAGGAGCACCTTATCGTAGAGCTGTACTCCAGGTAAGTCAACCGATTCCGTGAAGGGAGGGTCACTTATGTTGGAAATTGAAAAGCCAAAAATTGAATGTGTGGAACTTAATGAAGATAACACTTACGGCAAGTTTGTCGTAGAACCCCTGGAGAGGGGCTATGGCATCACCCTGGGCAATTCCCTGCGCAGGATCCTGTTGTCATCCCTGCCGGGCGCCGCTGTCACTTCCGTGAAGATTGACGGTGTCCTGCACGAGTTTTCCACCGTGCCGGGGGTTGTTGAAGATGTTACGGACATCATCATCAATCTTAAAAACCTGTGCATCAAAATGCACACGGATGAAGAAAAGACCCTGCGCATTGAAGTGGATAAGGAAGGCCCGGTAACCGCAGCCAGTATTATTGCTGACGCGGACGTGGAAATCCTGAATCCTGACCTGCATATTGCCACTGTATCGAAAAAAGGCCGCCTTTACATGGAAATTACGGTGGCCAAAGGCCGTGGTTACGTGGCGGCGGACAAGAACAAAAAAGAAGACCATGTTATCGGCGTGATTCCGGTGGATTCCGCCTTTACCCCGGTGCGCAAGGTCAATTATGTTATTGAGGATACCCGGGTCGGTCAGGTTACCGATTACGATAAACTGACCCTCGAAGTATGGACTGACGGCAGCATCCGGCCTGATGAGGCCACCAGCCTGTCGGCCAGGATACTTAATGAACACCTGCGGCTTTTTATGGGGCTCACTGAAAACATCAGTGACATGGAAATCATGGTGGAAAAGGAAGAAGAAGAAAAAGACAAGATTCTTGAAATGACCATTGAAGAACTGGACCTCTCCGTCCGTTCATATAACTGCCTGAAGAGGGCCGGTATCAATACAGTGGAAGAGTTAACCCAGCGGACCGAGGAAGATATGATCAAGGTGCGCAACCTGGGTAAAAAGTCCCTGGAAGAGGTCATTCAGAAGCTGGAAGAACTGGGACTGTCACTCAAGAATGCTGACGATTAAATTAATCCAAGTATAGTATAAGGGAGGGAAAAAGCCATGGCTTTTGAAAAACTCAGACGCCCGACAGACCAGCGGATTGCCATGTTGCGCAATATGGTAACTTCCCTGCTGCGGGAGGAAAGGATTCAAACCACCGCTCCCAAAGCCAAATCGGTCAACAGACTGGCTGAGAAGATGATTACCCTGGGCAAGCGCGGTGACCTGCATGCCCGGAGACAGGCAACAGAATATATCTTAGATGATGAAGTGGTCAAAAAGCTGTTTGATGTGCTGGCAACCAGGTATGCCGAACGTTCCGGGGGCTATACCCGGATTGTCAAGGTCGGTCACCGCCGCGGGGATGCTGCTGAAATGGTTATTTTGGAACTGGTTTAAGTCAATTATCAGAAGGGACGAGGTCAGGATGGTTTACCGGCTGTGGTAAAATTGCTCCTGGCTTCTGTTTTTCTAGCGATTGGATGGTGGAGATGGGGACCGCACTTAAGCTGGAGGGAGTCAGTTTTTCATATAATCTAACGCCCGGTGAAGACGTTGATGTATTCAGGGACTTCAACCTGTCCGTAGCCGGGGGTGAATTTATGGCGGTCATCGGCCCCAACGGGTCCGGCAAGTCGACCCTGGCCCGGATGCTGAACGGACTGCTGAAACCTGCCGGCGGACGGATCCTGGTCGACGGGGCCGGGATTGAGACTGTACCGTTAGGAGAAAAAGTGGGGATGGTATTTCAAAACCCGGAAAATCAGCTTGTCGCTTCTACGGTAGTGGAGGACGTGGCTTTCGGTCCCGAAAACATGGCCCTGCCGTCGCCGGAAATTAAACGGCGGGTGGATGAAGCCCTGGCTATGGTGGAAATGACAGCATACAGGGACCACCCGGTACATATGCTCTCCGGCGGTCAGAAACAACGGTTGGCTATTGCCGGTGTATTGGCCATGCGGCCGGAATGTATTATCCTTGATGAGCCGACAGCCATGCTGGATCCCCGGAGCAGGCGGGAAGTCCTGGAAACCGTCCGGCGGCTGAACGCCGCAGCGGGCTTGACCATTATCCTGATTACCCACCACATGGAGGAGGCCCTGTTGGCCAGGCGGGTGCTGGTGCTTAGCGCCGGGACTGTGGTGGCTGATGCCGGCCCGGCTGAAGTATTTGGCAACCCGGCGCTGCTGAGGGAAGCAGGGCTCGACGTGACACCGGTGGCCCAGCTGGCGGGACGGCTGCGGGAAGCGGGTTTTGCTGTACCGGGAGACATTTTTACAGTTGACGGGATGGTGAGCTGGCTTTGTCCGTCCTGATTGAAGATTTGCGTTATGTCTATGCGCCCGGGACCCCTTTTGCCAAAACCGCCCTGGACGGGGTAAACCTTGAGATTCCTGACAGAGAGTGGGTCGGCATTGCCGGTGCCACCGGTTCCGGGAAAACCACCCTGATCCAGCATTTAAACGGCCTGCTGCGGCAAACTGCAGGCACGGTAGTAGTGAATGGAACAGATTTTGGTGCGCTGAAAAAAATCCCGGTGGCGGTACGGGCTGCAGTGGGTATGGTTTTTCAATACCCGGAACACCAGCTGTTCGAAAGTTCGGTTTATGATGAAATTGCCTTCGGCCCCCGGAACCTCGGCCTATCGGAAGAAGTTGTCGCCGCCCGGGTCCGGGAAGCGATGGAGCTGTTGGAGTTAGATTACAGGAGCTTCAAAAACCGGGTGCCTTTTCACTTAAGCGGCGGGGAAAGACGCCGGGTAGCCATAGCCGGTGTATTGGCCATGCGGCCTCAGCTGCTTGTGCTGGATGAACCTACGGCGGGCATGGACCCCGGGGCCAGAAAAAGCTTTATTAACCGGATGAGGCAGTTGCACCGGGAGCAGAACATAACCATTATCTGGGTCTCCCATAACATGAACGAAATTGCCGGCCTTGTTGACCGGCTGGTGGTAATGCAGGACGGCCGGATAATCAAAACCGGACCGCCGCGGCAGGTTTTCGCGGCGGCTGCCGAAATCCGGGCTGCGGGCCTGGAAATACCGGCGGTAACCGATTTGGCCCAAAAACTGGCCGCCCGGGGAGAAAAAATCAGTCCGGACCTGGTGGACCAGGATGAGGCTTTTGATGAAATCAGCCGGTTATTGAGGTGCCGCCATGATTAACTCATTTAGTTTAGGCCACTATATACCCGGGGAATCCTTCATCCACCGGGTTGACCCCAGGGCAAAAATGCTCTGTGCCCTTCTGCTGATAGCCGCTATAATGCTTATTAAAACGCGGGGGATGTTTGCCGGCGCCGCTGTGTTATACGGGCTTTTGCTGGTGATGACGCGGGTCCGGCCAGGTTACCTGCTCAGGATGCTGCGCCCGGTATTATATCTCATTTTGTTTACTGCCATTATCAATATGCTTTTTATACCGGGGGAGACCGTCTATTCCCTGGGCATCCTGCGCATCACCCGGGAGGGTTTGGCTTACAGCATAACCTTTGGCCTGCGGCTGCTGTTTATTATCGTCACTACTTCCATCATTACCCTGACCACGTCTCCCACCGCCCTCACCGATGGGCTGGAACGCCTGTTAAGGCCCTTGAAACGGGTAGGGGTGCCGGCTCAGGAACTGGCCATGATGATGTCCCTGGCGCTGCGGTTTATCCCTACCCTGGCGGAAGAACTGGATAAAATCAGGAAAGCCCAGCTGTCACGGGGAGCCGATGTTATGCAGGGGAACCTGCTGCACCGGGCCAGGCTGGCGGTCTCCCTCTTAGTGCCGCTGTTTGTCAGCGCCTTCAGGCGGGCGGATGAATTGTCCCTGGCCATGGAGGCCAGGGGTTACCGGGTCGGGGAACACCGTACCAGGATGCGGGAACTGCGTTTTGGGCCGCGGGACGCATTGGCCGTGGCAATAGCGGTAGTAATTTTGATGATAGTTATTGTGTTGAGGTAAGTTATGGCTATGCGGAATATTATGATGGTCATCGAATATGACGGGACAAACTACCACGGTTTTCAAAAACAGGCCGGCAGCGGGCTGGCTACTATTCAGGAGACCTTGGAAGAAGCCCTGCACCGCCTTACCGGGGAGGAACCGGTTGTTACCGGGGCCGGCCGGACGGACGCCGGGGTGCATGCCTTTGGCCAGGTGATTAATTTCCATACCGGGGCCTCTATACCTGCCGGGCGCTTCCCCTATGCACTGAATACATTTTTGCCGCCGGACATTACAGCCCGGGAGGCCCGGGAAGTACCGGCAGATTTTCATGCCCAGTTTGCGGCCAAAAGCAAAAGGTACTGCTATACAATTTACAATGCCAGGATCCCATCACCCCTGAACCGGTTATACAGCCTCCATGTCCCCGTAAAGCTGGACGTAGCCGCCATGCGGAGCGCAGCCCGGCTGCTGGTTGGTGAACACGATTTTGCCGCTTTCCGGGCAGCCGGCTCATCGGCTAAAACCACGGTCCGGCACCTTACCCGCCTGGATGTGGAAGCGAACGGCCCTTTTATCTATATCACTGCCGAAGCCGACGGCTTCCTCTATAATATGGTACGCATCATCACCGGCACATTGCTTTACGTGGGGAAGGGCAAGCTAACACCGGAAGATGTCAGGTCAGCCCTTGAATCAGGCGACCGGACCCGGACGGGCCCTACTGTGCCGCCGCACGGGTTGACGATGCTGGAAGTAAAGTACCAATAATTACTTGACACCACGCCCCCGGGTGTATTAAAATATTTATGTGACTTTCGCAAAACCATGGTCCAGGGCCCCGGACCAAGCGCCGCTGCTGCCAGTGGTAGATGGCAGCGGTAGAAGAGAGACCTATGCAAGGAGGGAAAAACATGTCTACTTTCATGGCTAAAGCCGATGAAATACAGAGAAAATGGTACATCATTGACGCCACTGACAAACCGCTTGGCAGGCTGGCTACTGAAGTGGCCCGGCTGCTCAGGGGAAAACACAAGCCGATGTTTACACCCCATGTGGATACCGGCGACCATGTTATTGTAATCAACGCCGAGAAGGTAATCCTTACAGGGAAGAAGCCGGCCCAGAAGATATATGCCCGTCATACCGGTTATCCGGGCGGGTTGAAGACTATGACCTATGCCAAATTACTTAAGGAAAAACCCGAACTGGCTATAGAAAAAGCAGTTAAGGGCATGCTGCCCCACAACCGTTTGGGCAGTGCAATGAGCAAGAAACTCAAAGTCTACAAAGGCGCTGAGCATCCCCATCAGGCCCAGCTGCCGGAAGTCTGGGAAGTTAAGTAGTCAGGAAGGAGGAGAATTTGTGGCACAAGTACAATTTTACGGTACAGGACGCCGGAAAAACGCCATCGCCCGTGTGCGGCTGGTACCCGGCGAAGGCAAAGTGATCGTTAATGATAGAGACCTGTCTGATTATTTCGGCAAAAAGACACTGGAAATGATTGTAAAGCAGCCTTTAAATTTAACTAACACCCTCAGTCAGTTCGACGTGCTGGCCAGGGTTAACGGCGGAGGTACCTCCGGGCAGGCCGGCGCCGTCCGGCTGGGCATTGCCAGGGCGCTGGTCAAGGCTGACATTGAACTGCGGCCGGCCCTGAAAAAAGCCGGTTTCCTCACCCGGGACCCGAGAATGAAAGAGAGAAAGAAATACGGCTTAAAGGCGGCTCGCCGGGCACCCCAATACTCCAAACGGTAAAGGAAGGATATATTCCTTCCTTTTTGTTTGCCTAAAAAAATTGTAGAAAAAACAAAAAATTATGAGATAATTCATACAAAAGAAAAGAGGAATTATCTCCCTTGAATAGAATAAGTTATTTATAGTCTCTTATATATTTTAAAGGAGAAAGGAGGTTAGAAAGAAGTATGAGCAAATCAAGAAAAGGTATGTTGTTACTGGCCGGCCTTTTATTAGTGCTCGCGGTTTTCGTGGTGGGCTGCGGCAAGAAGACGGATACTACCACTACCAGCGCTCCCGCGACAACTGAAACCAGCACTTCTTCTACTGAAACCAAGGGAGAGGCTGCCAAGACGTCTGCTGCTCCTGCCGGCGGCAATAATGTGGCCGACAGCTGCGCTACCGCCTGTCACGAGATGTGGCCGGAAGTAACCACCTGGCAAACCGGTGTGCATGCCAAGATCACCTGTACTACCTGCCACGTGGACTATAAGCCCGACGACTTTAAGTCTGCCCATGACACTGCCACCTTTGCCAAGCCGATTTCTATCAAGAGACCGGTGCCGAACGAGGCTTGCACAGGCTGCCATGCCATGGAGAACAGGACTGCCACCCCGCTGCCTGACATAATCATTCCCCACAACAGGCACGCCAAGGCCAACGTCCCCTGCATTGACTGCCACAGGTTTGTAGCCCACGGTAACCTTGCTGAGCGGAAGGTCACCACCAGGGCCCAATTTGCCAACTACGACCAGTGGAACCCGCAGATGGCCAAACAGGCCGCTCCTGATGTAATGCGCCGCCCGAACATGTTTGTATGTATCAAGTGTCACGAGCAGCGTAAGGTAACCACCAAGTGCGCGGTTTGTCATGAGTGGGATAGCCGGAAAACCCTGCCGTCCCACGAAAATCCGGCCTGGGGCAGTATCCATGGTAAAACCGGTCGTCAGGACGTGAACAACTGTGCCAAGTGTCACTATGACAAAGAGTCCCAGAAGTTCGCCACTCCGTCTACCGGCGACGTGATTGCCGATTTTGCCCGGGCCAACAGCTACTGCTATGGCTGTCACCTGAAGCGTCCGGCTAACCATGACGGCACCTGGATGGCTAAGCACCCGTCTATGGCCCAAAACAGAGGCTTGCCGAACTGTTTTGCCTGCCATGACAAGAACCAGCCGAGACCGAATGTAACAGGTACATATTGCAATACCTGTCACTGGTTTGAAGATGCCAAGCCGGCACCGGCAGCACCTAAAAAGCAATAATTACAATGCAGTGAAAAAGGAGAACTTTGGTTCTCCTTTTTCGTGCCCCAGGCAAGTATAGCGCGCCTGCGTATAAAAAAGGCTAACTCGGCGCTTCGCGCCGGCGAAGCCTTTTTAATGTTATAAATCAATTCCTCTCCGCATATGTTTTAAGAGATATTTTTCCGGAGAGGGGAATTGGGTTGAGGCTAATCTATATTAACGTTTTTCAGCCTTCTAAGAAATTCATTTTTTTGCTGCTGGGTTTACTTATTTTGTTGGCCGGAATTTACATTAGACTGGTCGGTCTGGAAGCAGGCTATCAGGTGGAGGCGACCTCATG
This sequence comes from Bacillota bacterium, assembly GCA_049324975.1. Lineage (GTDB taxonomy): Bacteria > Bacillota > Thermincolia > Thermincolales > CAZWUW01 > JBMOPI01. The sequence continues at coordinate 628 of JBMOPI010000299.1, read as the reverse complement.
GAAGGTGGCCAACCGCGTCGTGGTTATCGACCCGGGTCACGGCGGTATAGACCCGGGGGCAATTGGCAGTGGGGGCACCGTTGAGAAAGAGGTGGTACTGGAGATCGCCAAAAAGCTAAAAACCCTGTTAAGCCAGGCCGGCGCAGTGGTAGTCATGACCCGGGAAACGGATAAGGACCTAAGTGACCCGGGGGGCAGGCCATCGGCCCGCAAGCGCCAGGATTTGACCCGCCGGGTGGAACTGGCCCACAGGCATAAGGCTGATTTGTATCTGGGAATTCATGTGAACAGTATCCCTTCCCCCCGCTGGCGCGGGGCGCAGACCTTTTACCAGCGGGGGCAGGAGGATGCCAAAAAACTGGCGGAATGCATTCAGCAGGAACTGCGGAGCGTATTAAAAAATACGGACCGGGAAGTAAAGGGAGAGGATTTCTTCACCAACCGGCAGACTAAAATGACCTCGGTCATCGTCGAAGTCGGGTTTGTTTCCAACCCGGCGGAGGAAAAGCTGCTGAATGACCCGGCTTACCAGCAAAAAGTAGCCTGGGCTATTTATTCTGGAGTAGCGAAATATTTAGCGGGGGAGTAACAATAACAAAATGGTTCGGGGCCGGGGATATAATCCGGA
>JBMOPI010000298.1:0-22580 GCA_049324975.1 Bacillota bacterium | reverse complement strand
AAACAGGTTCCGGGCTTCGGAGCTGTATCAGAATAGGCCGGGCGGGAGAGAAGATGATTTCTTTTGCCGGGGTCAATGTAGATACCTACAGGCATTTTGGAAGACTTGGGCTGGGAGCGGTGTTCGGCAGCAAAAATCTTAAGGCCGTCGTGATTAAGGGCGAAGCCGGTCTGGATATTACCGATAAAAAAGGATACCGGCATGTTTATAAAGAGATTTACCAGCGGGTGGTAAAAACCGAAGTCATGGATAAATATCATGGCCTGGGAACCACGATTAATGTTCTGCCTCTTAATGCCATGAACAGCCTGCCTACCAGGAATCTCCGGTCGGGAAGCTTTGAAAAAGCTGAGGATATCAGCGGCGAGGCTTTTGCCAAATACAGCTTAATCAGGAAACTGGCCTGCGCTGGCTGCCCTATTGGCTGCATTCATATCGCCCAGCTCAGGCGCCAGTTCGGGAAACATTATGAGTTTTACACGACTCCTGTTTCCTACGACCATGAGCTTGTTTTTGCCCTGGGTTCCTTTCTGGGGATAGGCGACAGGGACGATTTGTTAGGCCTGATAGAACTTACGGAGCATTACGGCTTGGACTCTATATCGACCGGGGTGCTGCTGGGGTGGCTCACTGAAGCATTTGAGAAAAAGCTGGTTACGGAAGAGATGACTGGCTGCTGCCCGGCTTTCGGCAATGCTGCTGTTTACGGAGAAATAATTAAGAAGCTGGTGACACAGGATTCGGATTTTTACCGCGACTTAGCTAAGGGAACGGAGTATGCCGCCCAAAAATACGGAGGCAGGGAATTCGCCATGTGCCTGGGCGGTAATGAGATGGCCGGTTATCATACAGGATATGCCTTTGTCCTGGGCCAGGCGGTGGGGGCCCGGCATTCCCATTTGGACAATGCCGGTTACGCGGCGGACCAGGCGCTGTACGGCTGGAAACCTGAACTGATAGTCCGGAAATTAATTGATGAAGAAATAGAGAGAAACATCCTGAACTGCCTGTGCGTTTGTCTTTTTGCCCGTAATGTATATGACCGCCCGATAATAGCAAAGGCTCTAAAAACTATCGGTCTGGAATGGAACGAAGAGAAATTGGGAGAATTGGGCAGGAAAATTTTCCGGATGAAAAGGGATTTAAAAGGGGAGTTGGGATACCGGTTAGAAAACATTCGATTCCCCAAAAGGTTCTTTGAAACCCGGTGCCTTCACGGGAAGATGGAGGAAGGGAAGCTCCGGCAATTGCTGAACCATTATCAAACAGAATACTATAGTATATAATTGTATCCGGGATAACCGGGGCGAGGTAAAGATGGCGCGCCATGTTCAAAAAGTTGCGTCAGCAATTGGTTGAACAGGACGACCGGACTCAAAGAAATAATTATCAAATCACCCCCGGTTAAACGGGATATAAAGTCATAATTAAATATCAATTAAGGTTGGAAGGCTTTCTAAAGGGTAACCGCTATCAGTTAAGAGGCAATCCAACACCGGATTTTTAAAAGAAACCGGTGTTGGATTTTTTAGTTTGAGGGAGTGATAAAAGTGACCAAAATGCCGACGATACCCAAAATTATGAGCACGCAGCATCCAGATAACGTGCAAATCCCGTTTTTTGCCGAAAGCGCTGAACTTGGCGGAGAAGATGAGATACAGGAAGCATATTACGCATTCTCTCATTTGGGCTGCGATGAGCAGATGTGGGATTGTGAAGGCAAAGAAACGGATAATTTTGTAGTTAAAAAATTATTGACCAGATATGAATCATTTTTCCGGAGCAAAAAGCTGGGCAGGGACGCCTTTATCACTTTGAGAGTTCCCAATCCCACGGTGGAAAAAGCTGAAGCAAAAATCTTATTGGAAACGCTGGAAAGTATACCCAGGTCATTTGATGCCGCCCAATTATTCTATGGAGAGGATAACCCCCCGGTATTCGAAGTTATTTTGCCAATGACGGCATCTTCCAGGTGTGTTGACAGGGTTTACAGATATTATTGCGATTTTGTTGTGAAAAAGCAGAACAAAACAATTAACGGGGGAGATATAACTATTGCTGAATGGATTGGGGAGTTCAAACCCGGAAGGATTAATGTTATACCTCTTTTTGAAGATATGGAACATATGCTTAACGCTCATAATGTAACTAAAGTGTATTTACAGGATAAGGATATGGCGTATCAAAGAGTTTTCCTGGCAAGGTCAGATCCGGCGATGAATTACGGACTTGTCAGCGCTGTTCTTTTAAACAAGATTGCTCTTCAACGGTTACAAAAACTATCAGAGGAAATTGGAGTTAAAATCTATCCCATCCTGGGTGTAGGTTCGGCTCCTTTCAGAGGCAATCTCAAGCCGCAAACAGTAGAAAGAGTTGCCGAGGAATACCCAAGCGTATGTACATTTACAGTCCAATCTGCGTTCAAATATGACCATTCCCCCGACGAGGTCAGAAAAGCTATAAACAAACTGCAGGAAAGAAAAATAAGCCTGCCTCAACAAGTAGATGAAAAAAGGTGTATAGAAATAATTAGGAAGTATTCTCAAGAATATCAAAGACAAGTCAAAGAATTGGCAACCATAATTAATAGAGCGGCAAGACATGTTCCGAGCAGAAGAAAAAGGAAGATGCATATCGGCTTATTTGGTTATTCGCGTAACATGGATGGAATTACGCTACCAAGGGCAATATCATTTACATCTGCTCTTTATTCACTGGGATTGCCGCCGGAAATTTTAGGTTTAAATGCTTTGGATAAAGACGACCTTCGTTTTATAAAAGAAGTGTTTATAAATTTTGAGGATGATTTAAGGGATTCTCTCAGATATCTTAACCCGGATACTTTATTCCTGCCAAAAGACCTCAAACTAAAAATAAGAGAGTTTCCGGCAGATTTTCAACCAGAGGAAGAACATAAAGAACTAACGGAGTATATTATAAACTCATTGCGAAGAAACGGTGCGGAAGATTTAGGGGAGTATGTTCTCAGGGCGGCAAGTTTGAGAAAGTTCTTGGGATAAATAAAAGAATGGAATACTTTCCGCCTTTCCCGGAAGGAAATTAATAACCTGATGGCATAGGAGGGGTGGTTAATGCAGCCTATTAACTTAGGGCCGGCGCTTGAGCCCAAGCTGGAGTTAAATTTATATAATGAGGAGGTGAAAGCAGTGCAACCGCTTATTTCGATTATCATGGGCAGCAAATCGGACTGGCCGGTAATGAAGGATGCAAGCCTTATTTTGGAAGAACTGGGTATTCCCTGCGAAAAAAAGATAGTGTCCGCCCATCGCACTCCCGATTGGTTATTTAGTTTTGCTGAAAACGCACCGAAGCGGGGGATTAAGGTTATTATTGCCGGGGCCGGGGGAGCGGCCCATTTGCCGGGCATGGTTGCCGCCAAGACCCTGCTGCCCGTTATCGGCGTGCCGGTGCCTTCTGCGCACCTTCAGGGCCTGGACTCCTTGCTGTCCATTGTCCAGATGCCTGCCGGAGTGCCGGTAGCCACAATGGCTATCGGCGCTGGGGGGGCGAAAAACGCCGCTATTTTTGCGGCGCAAATTTTAGCTTTGCATGATGAAGAGCTCGCCGGGAAGCTGGCGGACCGCCGGGACAAGACAGCACGGCAGGTTCTGGAAACTAGGGAGTGGTCTTGAGATGCCGGGCAGGATAATACTTCCAGGGTCCACTATCGGTATCCTGGGGGGTGGTCAATTAGGGAGAATGACAGCCATTGAAGGCAGAAAAATGGGTTACGATATTATCTGCCTGGATCCCACCCCTGGTTGTCCTTGCGGCCAGGTGGCTGATGACCAGATTGTTGCCGGTTTGGATGATGTGGCGGCAGCAATAAGGCTGGCTGAGAGAGCGGATGTGCTGATATATGAGTTTGAAAACATTGATGCGCGATTGGTTGAAGAACTGGAGAGAAACTATTATTTGCCGCAAAAAAGCCGTATTCTGGCTGTCGCCCAGAGCCGCATCATGGAAAAACAGCAATTGCGCAAAGCAGGTTTTCCTGTTGCGCCATTCTTTGTTGTCAGAAACACAGAAGATCTGAAGATAGGGGCTGCACAACTTGGATACCCCAGTGTGCTGAAAACAGCCAAAGGGGGGTATGACGGTAAAGGGCAGCTTGTTTTAAGCAATCCTCAGGAGTTAAATAAAGCATATGCATTAGTGCAATCCGGAAATCATGAATGGGTTTTGGAAAAACAAATTTCTTTTACCCATGAAATTTCGGTCATAGTGGGTAGGGGAGAAACAGGGGAAATGGCGGTTTATCCGGTGTCGGAAAATATACATCGCGAGAACATTCTTCACATAACTGTAGTCCCGGCCCGCATTTCTTCGCAGGCGGAATCGATGGCTGTAGGAATCGCCAAGGGAATAGCCCAGTTTTTTCAGGTAGTAGGGGTGTTAGCTGTAGAGTTTTTTGTTACTCCTCAAGGCTTACTGGTCAACGAAATAGCGCCCCGGCCCCACAATTCAGGGCATTACACTTTGGATGCATGTTATACTTCCCAGTTTGAACAGTTAATCCGCGCAGTCTGCGGGCTGCCTTTGGGGTCCGCGCAATTGATGACTCCAGCGGTCATGATAAATATATTGGGAAGCGACTTGCCCAAGATATTAGAAAAAATGTCCGGTTTTTCAGGAGACGTAAAAATCCACCTGTACGGCAAACGCGGCAACCCGGCTCCAAAACGGAAGATGGGCCACCTGCTCTTTAAGACGGATTGTCCGGTGCAGACAGACGATATAATAAAAACATTTTTGGGATGAGCGAGTATATTTCAAAATCAGGGGGGAGTTGTTAAAGAACATGGGGAACATGACAGATTTGGCAGTAGCAAACCTAACATCGCCGGTAGTGCTTTTCTTCGGCTTAGGCTTACTGATAACTTTAGTTAAGGCTAGAGTAGAAATTCCTGGCGCTGTAAGTGATTTTATTACCATTTATCTTTTAACGGCTATTGGATTTAAAGGAGGCGCAGCCATTGCTGAGGCTGGGATGAGTTCAATCTTCTTGACTATCCTGGGCGCTGTTTTCCTGGGTTTAATTATTCCTGTTTATTCTTTTTACGTCCTTTGGCGCATAGGCAGGCTGAAATCCGATGACGCGGCGGCTATTGCCGGGCACTATGGCTCAATCAGCGTGGTTACATTTATGGCTGCTGCTGCCTTTCTAACCAATATGCATGTAGAATATGAGGGTTACATCAACGGCCTGCCGGCATTAATGGAAACGCCGGCTATCATTGTGGCATTAATTTTGGCTTTCTGGGCTAAACAAAATAGCGTGAATAATTCTTCGCAGAAAGATATTTCTCTCGGTCAGGTGGCAAAAAATGTAGTATTAAGCAAAAGTGTCATTTTGCTGCTGGGAGCAATGGCGGTGGGTTACCTGACCGGGCCTAAGGGCATGGAGACAGTAAAGGTTTTTTATAAAGATATCTTCATGGGGATTTTAAGCCTGTTTATGCTGGAAATGGGAATGATTGCGGCAAGTAAATTACGGGAACTAAAAAAAGCAGGGATGTTCCTTATATTTTTCGGTGTATTAGCTCCCTTTGTAAATGCATTTCTGGGAATTATGACAGGAATTTTTGCTGGCTTGAGCATTGGCGGTGTAACCCTTTTGGGAGTGCTTGCCGCCAGCAGCTCTTATATTGTCGCCCCGGCGGCCATGCGGGTTTCTCTGCCTAAAGCCAACCCGGCCTTATATCTGGGGGCCTCCCTGGGCGTAACTCTGCCTTTTAACCTAATCGTAGGCATTCCCATTTACTATCGCATGTCAATTTACTTTGTAAATCTCGTCAGGTAGTTGAGACTGAAAGGAGGTTAAAATTTTGCCGCAACGTGAGTTGGCAAATGTCATTACTGACCTGGTGATTCGGTGGGGACAGAATTATTTGGGCCAAAATCCCGCAGAGGTTAAAACCGATATTATCCGGGACATGATTATTGTATCTTTTAAAGGAGAAATTCCTCCCGCTGAATCTCATCTGTCAAAAGAAAAGGAAGGGATGTTTCTAGTCAAAAAAATACGTCAGCAGTTAATTGAATACGACCGGGAATCTCTTGACAATATCTTATTCAATCTGACAGGTTCCCGGGTGGTCAGCTTGCATACCGATGTCAGCACTAAAACAGGGGAACGAATATTTGTTTTTAAAATGGACCGTGCCTTAGATTAATTGTACTGTAAAGGTGGATATTTGATGGAGGAGGTTATCCAATGGAGTTTTTTGACAAGAAACGGATTAGCGTTATAGTGGAAAAGGCCTGCCGTGACAAAGTTGTTAAACTGCTTGAAGATTCGGGAGTAAGCGGATTTACAGTGTATAAAGAGATCTATGGCAAAGGGCAAAGCGGCGTTAAAGGCGACTATGGCAGTTTAAACGATATTTCAGGTAACCTGGAAATTGTAAGCATCACTGGTCCGGAGGTAGCTGCTCGCATTCTTCAGGGACTGGCTGCTATGATTGACAAGGGTGTTGTTATGATAGTGCATGTAGCAGATGTAAAAGTCATCAGGGATGATCATTTTAATTAAAACAAAGCAGATACGGGGGTGAAGTGATGAGAAGAAAACCCATGATTGCTGTTGTGGCCAGGATGGATTGGCATATGACCTGGGTTTTGCTTCCGGCCATGGGCCGCATGTGGGAAAATACGCGGATTGTCCAGGATATTGAATCTCCAAAGCGTTTGGGGGAAGGGCTAAAAAGACATGTCTTAGATATGATAACTGCTCATGAAGCAGTAGAGATTTTTGTAATTGGTTCTTCTTCCACTGAATCGGCGCAGGACATAATGGATAGAGTAAAAAGCCTTCGGGAAATCGAGGAAATTTCTGGGCACATACCTGTCCATGGGCTTCTTTTTAATCCGGAGACTTATAAGCTTGACTTAGTATTCAGGGGCTATGAAACAGAATCTTGATTTTTTGGAAGGCTTCGCTGATTTAATATTTTGTATTATATCTGATTGCGTTGGGAGGAATGTAAATGTCAGCAAATTTATACCGAGTTCAGGCGGGGCCTGAAGGGTACCTGCCGCCGGCAGCCGCTTCAATGGGGGTGATGCTTCCCGAGGAAGGGGAGTCACTGGTGGAAGGCAGGATAGTTCCGGAAGAAGAAGCTATGAAAAAAATAGCCGATAAAATCCTATCGGCCAAAAACCCGGTCTTTTTCCCCGGGCCGCAGATTCTTTGGGCCTGGAAGGAAGGGGTAGCGGAAAAAGCCAAAGCAGTAAAGGAATTAGCGGAGTCTGCCGGCGCCAAAATAATCCCCATGCCGGATTACCGGCCCAAATACCCCATGATTAACCCTGCGGTGGAAATTAACCCTAATCACCCCAATTTAACCATCTGGCACAACAAAATAGATGTCTGCGTTTTTGTAGGCGTCCACTGTCATTATGCCAATGTAGCCCTTAAGATAATCAGGGGCGGCACGGATTGCTACACTATCGCCCTTTGCGGGGAAGCGGGACATGAAGATGCCATGATTACCTTACGGGATGCAGGACTGGCAAAAATCAAGAAGCTCACAGAAATTATTAGCCAGATGAAGGGAGGGGCTTAAATGATCGAGCAAAAAGTCGTACAACCTGAACACCTCTTTTTTCAGGCTGAGAGGGAAAAAATGTTTATTACCGGGAGTGAGGCAGTCAAAGAAGCCATTAAAAGGGCCAATGTAGACATGGCTATCTCCTATCCCATTACCCCCCAATCAGAAAGTATGCATTTGGTTGGGGACATATATGCGGAGGGATACCTCCGGGAATATTTCCGCGGCGAAAACGAGTTTGCCGTGATGTCGGCGGTGGCCGGCGCCTCCATGGGGGGGGTGCGGGTGTTTACCGCCACAGGCGGGCCGGGAACCCTGCGGGCCTTCGAAATCTTTTCCACCTGGGCCGGGGCCCGGCTGCCCATTGTTTGTGGTTTTATGACCAGAGGGGTGAATTCTCCCCTGACTATCCAGCCGGATACCATTGAAATGGCCTTCATGCTGGATACCGGTATTATTATGTTTCACGCTGAAAACGCCCAGGACCTTTATGATATGATTTTAAAGGCTTTTGTTATTGCCGAGAAAACCGATGTCCATATTCCGGTCGGGGTTTTTGTCGACGGTTTTTTTGTGACTCATACCAGAGATAAGGTGGAGGTAGCGCCACCTGACATCAAGCTGCCTCCATATAACTCATATAGTGCACCGGTACCGGTCATGGATATGGAAAACGTGCCGGTAAGGCAAATGAGAGATCCTTTCGTAATGAAGAGTAACTTTATCAGTTACGCAGCCCATGCTTCATGGCAGCAGGAAATCCTGGCAGCGGCGGAAAGGGCCAGGAAATATATCTATAAGTATTTGGGCGGACTGGTGGAGGCGGAAAATGCAGACGCCGATATTCTTGTCATAACTTCCGGCACAGCTGTATCCCAGAGCCGTGAAGCCATTGCCCAAGCCCGTCAGGCAGGTTTGAATGCAGGGTTAGTGAAGATTAAGAGTATTCGCCCCTTCCCGGCAGAGGAAATAAAGGAACTCACCAGAAAGGCAAAGGCCGTGATAGTTCCTGAATTCAATAGAGCAGGCTGGCTGTGCAGAGAAATAAAATCAGTCGTCGAGGATAACACCAAAGTGGTGGGCGGACCCAGAGTATTCGGTGGTATGACCATGCCCCCGGAATTGATTTTGGCAGAAATAAGGAGGTGCTCGGAGTGAGTAAAAGTATTTTCAAAATTTCGCCCGGCTTTGAAGACATTATGCCTGCCGAATACCGGGAACTGGTAGAGCATGGGTCCTATGAGAAAGGTATTGGTGTTTCAGACCTGGGAACCTTCAAGGAACTGCTGGAAGAGCATCCCCTTTGTGCCGGCTGTGGGCTGGCCCTGTCCCTGCGCCTGATTTTGGCCTCTCTGCCCAATCCTGAAGATACTGTTATCGTGGGCTCCACCGGGTGCAGCGCGCTGGCCTTTCCCCAGGTAGCAGTCCATAACATTCATTCCCTTTTCGGCAATCAGAATGCCGTGGCCTCCGGTTTAAAGAGAGCGCTAAAATTAAGATTCCCGGAAAAAACCAAAGATGTAGTAGTTATAGCCGGTGACGGGGCTACCGCCGATATCGGTCTGGACATGGTAATGCAGTCATGGTTCAGAAGGGAAAACATTACCACCATCATGCTGGATAACGAAGCATACGCCAACACCGGCGGACAGGAGAGCGGCATGTCGCCTGAAGGGGCCGTCCTCAACATGGCCCCCACAGGGAAAAAGTTTCCTAAAATTTCTTTGCCCGAGATCGCCCGGGAGTCCGGGTGCGCTTATGTGGCGGCAATCTCACCGGCCCAGCCCAAACGTTTGGGAAAAATGGTCAGGCGGTCCATCCTGGTGGCCAGAGAAGTAGGTCCCACCTACTTGCAGGTGTTCTGCCCCTGCCCCACCAACTATAAGTTTAAACCCCGGAAAGTAATAGAAAAAATAAAGAAACGGGAAAAGGACGGAACTTATCAGAATAGGGAGTACATTACTCCTGCGGCCCAGGAACTTTTGACCAGATTGGAGGAGGGAATAAGTAATGAGTAGAAAAACATGCATCAGGATGTCCGGTTTGGGCGGGCAGGGTGTAGTTACCGCTGCCCATATTCTGGGCACGGCTGCCACCCGGGACGGTAAAGAAAGTACGGTTAACCCGTTCTTTGGCGCCGAAAAAAGGCTGGCGCCGGCTGAAAGTTATGTGCGGATTTCCCCGGAGCGAATCTACGAGAGGGGGGAGGTTCTTTTTCCAAATATCATTATGATTTTTCATCCTGACGTAATTACCCTGGGCAAATGCTACACCATGCCCTTCTTTGACGGGCTGCAGCCGGGGGGCAAAGTGCTCATTAATACTGACACTCCCCTGGAACTTAACGGGGATGACTTGGAGAAATTAGCACAGTTAAACGCCCAAATATTTTATATTCCCGCCACCCGCATTGCCAGCGAGGTAGGAGGGACCGAACTGTCTACCAACATGGCGATGCTGGGCGGGTTAATGGGCATTGCTGATTTGGTTTCTTACGAGGCCCTCAGGGAGTCTTTGCAGGAGAGATTCGGCGGCGGCAAGTTTGTAGCATCCGGAACTACCGCGGCCCTTGACGATGTCCTGAAGAGCAAATACGAAAAAGTAGCCCAGTTGGTGGAAAAAAATACGGAAGTAATCGAAAAAGCCGCTGCTGCTGTTAAGGGGTACGTCTTTAACAACAGAGCCGAAGGAGGGAGGGAAAACAACAGTGTATGTTGCGGCTAAGGTAACGGAGGAAAAATGCAGCGGGTGCAAATTGTGCATATTTACCTGTCCTGACCCAAATGTAATTAAGTTTGTTAAGGCAGACAAAAAAGTGGAAGTAGATGAAAACCGCTGTAAAGGCTGTGGACTGTGTGTGACTGTTTGCCCTAAAGGGGCTCTGGCGGTCAGCAGTCTTTAGGGGGTGCAGTTATGGCTGGCGGTAGTTCCTTTTTTGAAGGGCGGCGTGCTGTTCTTCTTACCAAGCACAGGAAAGAACAGGTCATCAAGCCCACTCTGGAAAAGGCCACGGGTTGTCAGATTATTGTTGAAGCTGGATTTGATACCGATCAGTTTGGCACCTTTACCCGGGAAATCAGCAGGCCGGGGTCCCAGTTGGACGCAGCGAGGCTAAAAGCAGGAAAAGGGATGGAATTAGCCGGCATAGACATTGGGCTTGCCAGCGAGGGAAGTTTTGGTTCCCATCCCTTAATACCTTTCGTGCCTTGGAATGTGGAAATAGTTTTGCTGGTGGACCAAAAAGAAAAACTGGAAATCTGCGGCCAATGCGCCAATAGTGAAACCAATTATGCTCACGGAATTATAGCCAGCTTGCAGGAAGCCGAAGAATTCGCCCGCAAGGCGGGGTTCCCGGAGCACTGGCTGGTGTTGCGACCGGATAATGAGCGGCATCAGTCTGTGGTTAAAGGCATCAACACGTGGGAACACTTGAAAGACGCGGTTAGGTGGGGTTTTACTAAATCGGCGGCCGGAAAAGTTTTTCTGGAGACCGATATGCGGGCTCATGCAAACCCAACCAGGATGCGCAATATTCAAAAAGCTGCAGAAGATCTGGCGAAAAAAATTAAACAGCAATGTCCCCGTTGCGGCACACCCGGTTTTTCAGTGACCGGCATGAAAAAGGGTTTACCCTGTGAATGGTGCGGCCGGCCTACGGAGGAAATAAAGGCAAGAGTTTTTGCCTGTGGGAGGTGCGGTTTTGCCAAAGAGAAAAGAATGCCCCGGAGCAAAAGAGCGCCGGCGGGGCGATGTCAATACTGCAATCCTTAATTCCGGCGCAGCATTTTTTGAGTCAAGGAGAACGGAGAAATGAGCAAAGTACAGCGGGTGGTTGACCCGGCCTATCTTTTTTTTGAAGCTGCAAGGGAACCAGCTTTCATAACAGGCAGCCAGGCGGTGGCTGAAGCTGTCAAAAGGGCTAATGTTGATATGGCCGTGGCTTATCCCATCACTCCCCAGAGTGAAAGTATGCATCTGGTAGGTGACCTCTATGCCCAAGGATTTTTGAAAGACTATTACCGGGCTGAAAATGAATTTGCGGTAATGGCTGCCGTTCATGGGGCCTCGCTGGCGGGAGGCAGGGTATTTACTGCAACCAGCGGCCCGGGCACTCTACGGGCGATGGAAATGTTTCCCGTATGGGCCGGTTCAAGACAGCCTATTGTCTGTGCTTTTATGTGCAGGGGTGTTTCCCTGCCGCCGTCCATTCAGCCGGAAAATATTGAAATGGGAATGCTTCTTGATACGGGAATGTTGATGTTCCATGCCGAAAACGGACAGGACTTTTTCGACATGATCCTGAAAGCGTATGTAATAGGTGAACAGCCGGATGTTCATTTACCTGCCGGGGTCTTTGTTGATGGGTTCTTTGTTACTCATACACGTGATAAAGTAATGCTCCCATCCGAAGAAATGATACTTCCTCTTTATGACCCCTCGCGGGCACCGGTTCCTCCCCTGGATATGGAAACTCCACCCATCCGGACGGTACGGGACCCGCTGTTAAACAAAAGTAATTTTATCAGTTACGCGGCGAATGCCAGCTGGCACCAGGAAGTACTGGCAGCTTCGGAACGGGCCCGTAAATACATAAACAAATATATGAACGGCCTGCTGGAGGTGGAAAACCCCGCAGCCCGGATATTTCTTGCCGCTTCCGGCACCGCAGTTTCCCAGTGCAGGGAGGCTTTGCGGGATTTACAGGGTGAAGGGATAGACGTCGGCTTGATTAAGGTTAAGTCCATAAGGCCGTTTCCGGCGGAAGAATTGGCTGCTGCCACTAATAATGCAGATTTAATAGTGGTACCGGAATTCAATGCCGGCGGTTGGCTGGCCAGGGAAATCAAGGCATCCTTGGACCAAAACAGCAGGGTTGTAGCGGGACCCAGGGTGTTCGGAGGCATGACAATGCCCAAAGAATTAATTATCAGTGAAGTAAAAAAGGCTTTGTCCCGGAAAATAGCAGGTCGGATTTAGAGAGGTGCCGGATGTCTAATAAAATTATTACTCCAGTTGAGGAATTTATAGATATATTGCCACAGGAGTATAAGGACCTGGTGGCCAGGGGTCCTTACTTTGAAGATAAAGGTATTTCTAAGCTGGGCAGCTTCAAGGAAATTGTAGAAGAACATCCCCACTGTGCAGGATGTGGTGTGGCTTTGGGTATCCGTCTATCAGCAGCTGCGCTGCCAGCGCCTGCAGATACAATTATTGTGGGAACCCCGGGATGTTCCTTTTTTGGGCTGGCCCAGACAGCCGTAAATTATTCTACATCTGCCTTTGGTAACCAGAACGCAGTGGCTTCCGGCCTTAAAAGAATGTTAAAAATCCGGTTTCCCGACAGGCACAAAGACGTGGTGGTACTGGTAGGTGACGGGGGACTGGCTGACATCGGCCTGGACCTGACCCTCCACTCCTGGTTCAGGCAGGAAAAAATCACTACTATAATGGTGGATAACGAATTGTACGGCAATACAGGGGGGCAGGCAAGCGGCATGAGCAAACAGGGGCAGGTATTGAATATGGCGCCCAGGGGGAAGACTTTTCCTAAAATACCAATTTTCGAAATAGCAAAGGTTTCCGGGTGTGTATACTGCGCACGGGTGACGGTGGCCAGTCCCGATAAGGTGGCCAGGGCGGTAAGGTCTGCTATAATAATCGCCAGGGAAGTGGGGCCTACCTATGTCCAGATGTATACGCCGTGTCCCACAAATATGAAGTTCCCGCCTGATAAAACTATCGAAACGGCCAGGAAGGCAGAACAGGAATATTATTCTTTTGAAGAATTTATTACCGATGAGGCTGCGCGCTATTTAGACCTGTATAAATAGGGGCTGCTGAACAGGTTTTTAAAGGGTGATAAAAGGCCAATTCGTGCATCCAGAAATACCTTTTGAAAAACTGGAGAATCTTGACTTTACGGACACCGTGAGGATTTCCGGCTCAACAAGGCTGACATTTAGTAAGCCTAGTACATCGCGGGATTACTGCGAGAAGGATTTACTGGTGATCCGCTATGAGGGACCAAAAGGCGGACCGGGGATGCGGGAGATGCTTGCCCCTACCTCTGCCATATGTGGATTGGGACTGGACGAATCCGTCGCATTAGTTACTGATGGCAGGTTTTCAGGCGGTACCCGTGGCCCCTGCATCGGCCACGTGTCGCCGGAAGCGGCTGAGGGCGGACCCATTGCTCTGGTCCGGGAAGGGGATTGTATTTTGATCGATATTCCTGGCCGTAAGATTGAGCTTGGAGTTGATGAAGAAGAAATAAAACAGAGAAGGCTTCGGCTATTGCCTAATGAAAGAAGAGTGGGCGGGTATCTATCCATGTACAGAAAGAATGCCCGCGGTGCGGATAAGGGAGCCAGCATGGATATCTACAGGCGGGGTTCCAAGGGGAAGGCGGAGGAGGTTGAAAGAAGAGTATGAAGGAAATACTGAAGAAGTTTAGAGCAGGTGAAATTACCGGGGAAGAAGCTGAAGCCCTACTGGAGAAAAATGCCTTTGACAGGCTAAAAATCAAATATGTCGATGGTGTGGCCAGGCTGGATGTATATCGTGAAGACAGAACAGGCATACCGGAAGTTATCCAGACCGAATGCAAAAAGCCTGAATGGGCGGTCAAGCTTGTATTGGAGATGGCAAAAGAGAAGGGGAGAGCCATTGCTACGAGGGTTAATCCCGACCTGGTCAACAAGATAAAGGATTCTGTCCCTTTGGGGTATGTCGCTGAAGCGTATGATGAGGCCCATGTGGTTGTAGTGAGACAAGACAGGTATAAAGTAACTAAGAGCGGCGGCAAAGTTGGATTGCTTGCCGCTGGCACCGCTGATATCGGCGTGGCTGAAGAGGCCCGGATTCTTGCTCAAGAAATGGGATGTGAGGTTATATACGCGTATGATGTAGGTATTGCAGGAGTTCACCGGGTGCTTGGACCATTGGAGGAGATGATGCATAAAGATGTTGATGTTATTGTTGTAGTGGCCGGAATGGATGCAGTACTTCCCATTACGGTGAAGGGTCTTATACCTTTACCGGTTATCGGTGTACCGACTTCTGTAGGATATGGAATCGGAGCTGGGGGTATCGCTCCTCTTTTGACAATGCTGCAATCCTGCTCTCCGGGTCTTGCAGTAGTCAATATAGATAATGGGCTTGGAGCGGGGGCGCTGGCTGCGTTAATTGCCAACAGAGCGGCTAAATTCAGGAAAAAAGAAGCGAGAGAAAAACCAGAGAACAGTTAATACATAATGAAAGGCTTCTCTAAAGTTTTTGTCATAACGCCTCATTGGTAGAAAGGATATAAAGTGGGAGGCTTTGAATGGAATACAAGCTGAACAGAGCGTGGGCGGAGATCAACCTTGATAATATTGCCCATAATGTACGCGAGATAAGAAGGATTACAAATAAAAAAGCGGAGATAATGGGTGTAGTTAAGGCTGATGCATACGGACACGGTGTAATGGGAATTACCGATACTTTATTGGGTAACGGTGTAACATGGCTTGCTGTTTTCATGCTTGATGAAGCAATTCAGCTTAGAAAACTGGGCATTGAAGTGCCCATATTGGTATTGGGCTATGCAGATCCTGCAAGAGCGGAGGGAATTATTTCATAAAATGTAACCCAGACCGTTTTCAGCCATGATCTGGCGAGAGCGCTTGAATGGCATTCAAGAGGTCAGGAGTTCGATCCTCCTTGTCTCCACCAATGAAAGATGTTAGACCACTTGATTTCTTCGAAAAAACGAAGGAGAGTGGTCTTTTTATGTTGTTGAAGTTTGCTATCAAGGTATCAATGCCATCCTAGGCAATCCTATTCTTGCTAAATCTGACCCCATCACTGGTAAGGATATTGGTGTTCCTGCCCTTTTAACCTAACATGCTCCCAAAGATGGCTCCTTCATTATAGCTTCAAAATAAGAGTTTGTCGCCAGTAAAATGTCTGTAATAATCCATCCCAACGATTAAAAACATGTAAACCTTTTTAAACTGGAAGAATTTGTTGTGTCGTCATGTTTCTAAACGTATCAAAGTAACAAATAATTCAAGATTGTAGGTTGAGGACATGGTAAACCTCCCTATGCTCCAAATAATATAAGGCTACTCATCGTTTTGATGTTGTAGCCTTCCTTGTTGGCATAACCTTGTTTCAGGAAAAAATCAACATTGTGATTGGTGTGGCCGCTTCCAGTTGGGAACAATACCCATTTCATTCATATACCTGCGAACTCGTCGCTTACCGATGCCTTGAAACCCCAAATTTATTTTGGATACTATTGTTTGCGCCTCGTCTCCCAATGTAAAATAATCCACCTTATGATGAGGTGGATTTTATTTTTTTTGATAAAAAACGCTGTTTTTCGCTGTTGGAAAGAGTTATAATTTAAAATGTACCACCTGTTAACGCGGGTGGAATAAGAACACCAAGGAGGAGTTATGCGCAGGATATTTTTATTGACCATCGTTCTGGGACTGGCGCTTATTGTTGGTGTCGGCTGTTCCGGGAAAAAAGAACCGGCCCCGCAAAACCCTGCCGCCACTACCCAACTACCGGCCGGACATCCCGCTGTCCCCGGTGGCACTCAGCCATCCGGCAAGCCGGTTGATGTAAAAGAAGTTGAGGAAAATGTCACGAAGGCATTAAACGAGAAATTCCCCGGGGATTGGCAGGCATCAGGCACTACCCTGAAAAAAGGCGCCTACACAGAAAACAATAATTACGGTATCGTTGACGAAGTGGCCAAGCTTTATCAGGGCAGTATGGTCTCCATCTTTGTGGGCCAGGACAGGATTTCCAGCAATGTCAAAGGGCAGGATGGCAAGAGGGTGCTGGCGGGCTACCAGGTCCCGGAAGAAGTCGGCAAAACCATGAACAGCGGCAAGGCTTCAGTTAGCCAAGGCGGCAGTATGGGGGCTGTCAGCTATCAGAAAGTGTACCTGCCGCTTAAAGCCGGCGATAAGACTTTGGCTGTTATGACTGTCTCAATTGCTCAATAAGAAGAAAAACAACGGTTGGCGGCAACCGTTGTTTTTTTATTCACCGTTCGCTTAACGGAACATAGTCCCTGCGGGTCACAACACTTTTATAAGCCGGTCTCATGATGGTTTTTATGCTGACCAGTTCTTCTATTCTGTGCGCGCACCAGCCGGCAATCCTGGATACAGCGAACAGGGGTGTGCACAGTTCCGGCGGGATATCCAGCATGTTATAAACAAAACCGGAGTAAAAGTCAACATTGACACACAGGTTCTTGCCTGAATTTTTCACTTTGGCAAATACCCCGGGAGCCAGGGATTCAACAGCGGAGTATAGGTCGAATTCATCCCCCCGGTTTTTCTCCTGGGCCAGTTCCTGAGCCTTTCTTTTAAGTATGACGGCCCTGGGGTCGGACAGGGTGTAAACTGCGTGCCCCAGCCCGTAAATCAGGCCGGACTTGTCAAAGGCTTCCCGCATCAGTATTTTTTCCAGGTACCAGGCTATTTCCTCCCGGTCTTTCCAGTCGGAAATGTTTTCTTTAATGTTTTTCATCATCTTCAGCACTTTTATGTTCGCCCCGCCGTGCTTAGGGCCTTTTAAGGAACCGACGGCGGCGGCGATGGCGGAATATGTGTCAGTGCCCGTAGAACTGACTACGCGGGCTGCAAAGGCAGAATTGTTGCCGCCACCATGCTCGGCGTGCAGGACCAGGGATAAGTCCAGGGTATCGGCTTCAGTTCTGGTATATTGGCCATCCTGCCTGATCATCAGGAGGAAATTCTCAGCGGTGCTTAGTTCCGGTTTCGGTTTGTGGATAAACATGCTTTTGTCCTTATGATAATGGGCCAGGGCCTGGTAACCGTATGCCACCATAGTCGGGAAACAGGCTATCAGTTCAATGCATTGTCTCAGGACGTTCTTAATCCTAATGTCATCAGGATTGCTGTCGTATGAGTAATAGGCCAGCACGCTTCTGGCCAGTTTATTCATGATATCCTTGCTGGGCGCTTTCAGGATCATGTCCCGCATGAAGCCTTCGGGCAGTAACCTGTACTGACCCAGCATTTTACTGAACTTATCGAGGTTTTCTGCGTTAGGGAGCTCGCCGAAGAGCAGCAGGTAACAAACTTCTTCAAAACCGTGCCGGCCGTCTTCCTGAAAACCCCTGACAATATCGTAAATATTTATCCCCCTGTATGTAAGCCTTCCTTCATCAGGGATTTTTTCCCCTTCGTCCATTATGTAGCCATGGACTTCCCCGATTTCCGTCAGGCCCACCAGCACCCCTGTCCCGTTGCTGTTCCGCAATCCTTTTTTGACATCGTACCTGGCATAGAAATCAGCATTTATTTTATTGTTAGTTTTAGCCAGTACGGCAAGTTCATCGATAAAACCGGCATAATCAATATCTGTCATAAATATTCCCCCTCGTACTATTTTATTATATAAGTCCGGTTACGGAAAGAGGTGTTTTTCCTGAAAGCAGATATTGGTTCTTGAAGGAAATTGTAGAAATCTGTCGAATAACTCCAGCAAACCTTTTTAAATACAGATTAGTTGTGGAGGGCCTTTGAGAGGAGGAACGACCATGGGGAAAAAACCGACCAAAGAACAGTTCCGGCAGTTGCTCATAAATGAAATTGCAGCGTGGGAACTGAGAAAATGTGATCATGAACGAAAGAGGGACTCTCTGCCGCCCGGATGTTACGAATGGGAGAGGGAAAGGGAGGAAGTTGCGCAGTGTGCGGCCAGGCACAGTTATGCCGGGTGGCTGCTGACGGCATTTGACGGGGAGGTTCCAATTCCTGAATATTAAGCCAGAAATGCTTGTCAATGGCAAACCTGTCGAAAGGCAGGGACGAATTTACCAAAAATGTCCTCCTGGTGCGGCCCTTTGCCAAAACTGCCGCTAATATCGGTGCCTGCTTTGACGCCGGCATGCTCAACGTTTTTGAACACGCCGGATACATCGTAAACTTTTCCCTTATAAGCTATATAGGCCGGCTTGCCCTGCAAACCGTTAAATTTGTTTAACTCCTCAACGTAAAACTTTCTTGACATCCTTTTTGCCTCCCTAATTAAAAGTGATAGTCAGTTGGCGCCAACCCCACTTCATAAATTAAGACGGGGAACAGGTTTAAATGGATAGCGGTTGGGACGAAAAATTTTAACAAAAAAAGTGGCGGGCTGATTGCTCGCCACTATTACATTTTTTCCAGGACTTCCGTTAGTTCTTCCTTCTCGTTGTCATCTACCAGGATACTGTCCAGTTCACCGATGCATTCCTTAAACAGAGTGATTTTTTCGCTTAAAACCTTAAAAATTTTTTCCTCAATGGTTTCCCGCAGAATGAAATTATACACATATACTTCAGAAGCTGTCTGGCCCAGCCGGTCGATACGGCCGATACGCTGTTCCACCTTCATCGGGTTCCAGGGCAGGTCATAATTAACAATAACGTCACAGAACTGCAGGTTTAGGCCCTGGGAACCGGAATCAGTGCAGATCATCACCCGGTAATCTTTTTTTTCAAAGAGCCATTTAATAAATTCCTTCTGGTTGCGGTTCAGCATGCCGTTAAAATACAGGTGTTTTACACCCAACTCTTTCAGTTTGCCGGCAATATAAAACTGGGTTTGGATATACTCGGTAAAAACCAGTATTTTACCCGGATGGTGACGCACAATCTGTTCCAGGTACCAGAGTTTATTGGACAGGTTGACATTTTCCAGCCGCTCCAGCATAAGATAGTCGTTTTTCTTTTCCAGTGTCACATAAAGAGCCGGGATGCTGCTGCAGAACTCTTTGGCCAGGGTCAGCCAGAGGAACCCGCCGCCGTAATTGCGGATTGCCCGGTAAAGGAATTTTTCTTCCGGCAGCAGATCAATTTTAACCAGCTGCACCTGGCGGTTTACGTTTTTAACCCCCTGCTCCCTGGTAAGGTTGCGGATCATGATGTCGTTCAGTTTATCCTTCAGTTCACTGATCAGGGCCCTGGGGTTTAACTGGTAGTGGGCCAGAAAACTATTATAGTCCCGGAAGAGGTCAGGGCGCAATAGACACACCAGATTATAAACCTCTTCCACCTTATTCTGCAGCGGGGTGGCTGTAAGGAGCACAAGCCCCCTGGCATTAATCTGGGAGATCAGGGACCAGTTTTCCGTCTTCCGGTTCTTCAGTTTATGGGCTTCGTCAACCACCACCAGGTCGTACTGATTGGCCAGGATTAGTTCCCGGTGCTCACCCCGTTTGGCTTTGTCCAGGGAAGCTACCACCAGGTCACAGTACCACGGCCAGGTGCCTTTTTTGGCTACCACAAAGTTCAGCCCGAACTTTTGAAAAAGCTCTGTCCCCCATTGGTGCAGCAGGGTGGCGGGGGCCAGGACAAGGATTTTTTTAGCCTGCCCGGTTTGAATCAATTCTTTTATAATCAAGCCGGCCTCAATGGTTTTGCCTAGTCCCACTTCATCGGCGATAAGCGCCCGGCAGCCCATTTCCCCCAACACCCGGTGGGCGGTTTTTAACTGGTATTCGTGGGGAGTAAAAGGGAGTTCGGCTAAACAATTTAACAAACAATCACCTCCGTGTACGTCAGAGACCCGTAGTTATAGTTTGGCTGAAATCATCCCCGAAAATTTGCGGGGATTTTTAGCTTAGCTGGCAGAAACATAACAGTATAATCAGGCGACTATAAGTTAAACCCTATTTAAAACAGGAAAAAATAAAGTTTACAATTGTAAATTTTTTTCTTGCCATCCGGTTAAGCTGCTGTTATAATAGTTTACAGATGTAAAACTTATTTTTATTGAGGTGGGCGGATGCTGCCGTACCGGGAATTCAGTGAATTGTTTCCAAAAATAATGCAGCTTATGGGACCAAAAATTTACGGCGAGTCCGGTGTAACCGCCCAGCAGTTCCGGGTACTGCAGCTCATCGGCCGGGAGCCGGTGACGGTAGGCGACCTTTCCATCAGGAGCAATGCCAAAGCGCCGGCTATGACCAGGCTGCTGACCAGGCTGGAAGCCAAAGGTTGGGTGGCCAAAAGCCAGGACCCCGGTGACCGGCGGGTAGTCTGGCTACAACTGACGGACGAAGGCCGGGCGGAGATGGAAAAACTGGCCCGCAACCGGGAAAAGGTGATTGAGGAGATGTTTGCCCGGCTGTCACCCGGTGACCAGCAGAAAATCATTGAAGGTATCAGGCTGATTTTAAAATCCCTTACAGAGTAAGGGATTTCAAACAGAGGTAAATTTAACCCATGTAAACTAATTTTACAACATATCATAAGGAGGATTAACAATGAATGACCGTTTTTTAAAGGCATGCCGCCGGGAAGAGGTTGATTACACGCCGGTGTGGCTGATGCGGCAGGCCGGGCGCTACATGGAGGAGTATATGGAAATAAGGCGCAAGCATGACTTCCTGACCATGTGCAAAACCCCTGAACTGGCTACGGAAGTAACCCTACAGCCGGTCAACAAACTAGGGGTTGACGCCGCCATCCTTTTTGCGGATATCCTGCTGCCGCTGGAAGGCATGGGCATTCACCTGGAGTTTGAGAAGAACGAAGGACCGGTGATCCATAACCCGGTCCGGACTATGCAGGATGTGGAAAATATCAGGGTAATCGATGCTGAGGAGGCTACTCCTTATGTAATGGAGGCCATCCGTATGTTGCGCCGGGAACTGGAAGGCAGAGTCCCGCTCATCGGGTTCTCCGGAGCCCCCTTTACCATCGCCAGCTATATTATTGAAGGCGGCGGTTCTAAAGAATACAAAAACTGCAAGACCATGATGTGGGCGGCGCCGGAAGTCTGGCACGCCATGATGAAAAAGGTGGCCGAAGTTATTTTGCGCTATCTGAAGGCCCAGATTAAAGCCGGCGCCCAGGCGGTGCAGATGTTTGACTCCTGGGTGGGTACCCTGAACAACGAAGATTACCGTCAATATGTACTGCCTTATTCCAAATATGTTTTAGACGGTATGAAAGATCAGGGTGTGCCGGTGATCCATTTCGCCAACAATGCCTCCCATATGCTGGAGCTGGTGGCGGAGGCCGGCGGCGATGTCATCGGTCTCGACTGGCGCATCAACCTCGACGTTGCCTGGCAGCGGGTGGGCTATGACCGGGCCGTGCAGGGCAACATGGACCCTTTCATGCTCTTTGCGCCGCCTAATGTGATTGAAGCTAAAGTAAAGGATATCCTGGCCCGGGCTGCCAACCGACCGGGGCACATTTTCAACCTGGGGCACGGGATTAACAAAGAAACCCCGGTGGAAAACGTCATCGCCTTGGTAGAGGCAGTGCACACCTACAGCCGTAGATAACTGGAGTAGTGACAGGAGTTGAAAAAAGATGCCGGAAACCGTCGGTGTGATCCTGCTGGCCTTCGGCGGCGCTGATTCCCCGGAAGCCGTGGAACCCTTTATGACCAATCTGATGGGCGGCCGCATACCACCGCCGCCGTTGGTGACAAAAATCAAAGAACGCTACGCCCTGATCGGCGGCAGGTCACCCCTGCGCGCGATTACCGGTCGGCAGGCTGAGGCCCTGGAGTTAGCTTTGAACAGTACGGCAGCTGATAACGGGGCCGCCCGGTATAAAGTAGTGGTCGGCATGCGCTACTGGCACCCTTTTATCGCCGAAGCCCTGGCCGGGTTAGCCCAGGCAGGTATAAAGCAGGTTGTGGCCGTGAGCCTGGCGCCCTTTTATTCGCGGGTCAGCACAGGCGCTTACGAAGCAGAAGTTAAGCGGGTCCTCGCTGAGGCCAATTACGGTATGGAAGTGTTCTTTGCCGGCGGCTGGCATAACCAGCCCAAGTTTATTAGCGCCTCTGCCGACCGGGTAAAAGAGGCCCTGCAAAAATTCCCGGAAGACCGGCGGGAGTATGTACAGGTTATATTTAGCGCCCACAGTTTACCGGTGGGCCATATTGAAGCCGGTGACCCGTATGTGGAGCAGTTTACCGCCACAGTAGCCGGTGTGGCCCGGGAATCCGGGCTGGCTGAATGGCATATCGCCTA
>JBMOPI010000297.1:0-22911 GCA_049324975.1 Bacillota bacterium | reverse complement strand
TCGCAAGATCACCCCGATGGTGTTCTGCGGCTTGTTCCCCATAGATGGAGCCGATTATGACGACCTCCGGGACGCGTTGGAAAAGCTAAGCCTGAACGACGCCTCCCTGGTCTATGAGCCGGAGAATTCCATTGCCCTGGGCTTTGGCTTCCGGTTAGGTTTCCTTGGGCTTCTACACATGGAGATTATCCAGGAACGGCTGGAGCGGGAGTACGGGCTGGACCTGATCACCACCGCCCCCAGTGTTATATTCCGGGTTACCAAGACCAACGGTGAGGTGCTGGAAATATCCAATCCCACCAACTTGCCGCCGGTGCAGAACATCGCTAAGATGGAAGAACCCTATGTCAAAGGGGTTGTAATGGTGCCCAACAATTATGTTGGGGCGGTAATGGAACTGGCCCAGGAAAAGCGGGGCATCTTCAAGAACATGGAATACCTCAGCGAAACCAGGGTTATGCTGACTTATGAACTGCCGCTGACAGAGATTATTTATGACTTTTTTGACCTGTTGAAATCCCGGACCAAGGGTTACGCTTCCTTTGATTATGAGTTCCTGAATTACCAGGAGTCCGAGCTGGTGAAACTGGATGTGCTGGTATCGGGTGAGGTGGTGGACGCCCTATCCTGTATCGTACACAGGGACAAGGCTTACGCCAAGGGCCGCCAGCTGACGGAAAAACTGAAAGACATCATCCCCCGGCAGATGTTTGAAATCCCCATCCAGGCCGCTATCGGCAACAAAATCATCGCCCGGGAAACAGTCAAGGCCATGCGTAAAAACGTGCTGGCCAAGTGCTACGGCGGCGACATCAGCCGGAAGCGCAAGCTTCTTGAGAAGCAGAAGGAAGGTAAGAAGCGCATGAAGCAGGTGGGGAACGTGGAGATTCCCCAGGAGGCGTTTATGGCCGTGCTGAAGATTGAGTAGATACCACATAACTTAAATCATATGAGAAACCATGCAGGTTTCGGCTCCCCCCTTCGCACTATAAATCAATGTTAACGGTTCGCGCGATATGCTAAGATATCGTCGCCGAACCGTTTTTTGCGTTGATCGTTTATATTCCCGCATGATTCATACGATTTCCTTCTTGGTTTAGTTTCAAAACTATTAGAGATTATATGTTACAGAAAGATAGTAAATATATAGTGTTATTAGGCAATATCTGACAAAGGAAAAAGTGTTTTTGTGTAGAATATGGCAATATAAGAAATAGATAACAAGAAGAACAACATGCACTTTTCGCATATTTCACTTTTTTATGGTTGCTGTTGGTTTGATTTAGGCATAGAACAATTAGGGCTTGTATTAAAGTTACCCAAGATATTGATCCAATAACAAGGGTTTTTATATTTTAGGATATTTAATTACTTATTTGCAGTAAATCAAAAGTGCTTAGTCAGGTGATTATTTATGAAAAATGACATTTTTATTAACCAGCTTATCGAAGGAGACTGCCTTGAAGTCATGCGGCAAATTCCGGATAAATCTATCGATATGGTTTTATGCGACCTTCCCTATGCAATGACTCAAAATAAGTGGGACAGTCTTATTCCACTGGAGCCACTTTGGGAACAGTACGAGAGAATTATAAAGGACAACGGGACAATTGTACTTAGTTCGCAAGGAGTTTTCACGGCAAAACTAATTTTAAGTAACGAAAAGCTTTTTAAATACAAGATTACGTGGATTAAATCTAAGCCAACCAATTTCTTAAATGCTAAGAAACAACCTCTTAGAAAACACGAGGATGTGTGCGTCTTTTATAAAAGGCAGCCTACTTACAACCCACAAATGGTCCCAGGTGAACCATATACCAAGGGCGTGAGAAAAGACCAGCTTTCTGGATGTTACGGGGATTTTAAACCTGTAGAAGTTAAAAGCGACAACGGTGATAGGTATCCTTCCGATGTAGTCTATTTCAAAACTGCCGAGAGCGAGGGTCCCGTCTGGCACCCGACCCAAAAGCCTGTCGAGTTGGGAAGGTATCTGATAAGGACATACACCAACCCAGGGGAAATTGTCCTTGACAATACCTTTGGTAGCGGTAGCTTCCTGGTTGCGGCATTGCTCGAGGGCAGGAACTTTATAGGTGTAGAGAAAAACGACGAAGTTCTTCTTTTCAAGAAAGACAAGATTAACTATATAGAGGTGGCTACTAATAGGTTAAGGGAAGCCTATTATAAAATTATCGATACAGAAAACATCGAAACCGTTAAAGTTACTGGTCTTATCGAGGAATTTTCCCAAATTACCGTCAAAGAGAGTGTTATCCTATGAAAACCGCCTATAATGAGAGAAGCTGGGCGATAGATGTCATTTCCGAAATAAACAAATACGCCTCACAGACAGACAGGAAAATAAAGCGTGCTGGTGGAGAGTTTACCGTTTCGACTAGTTCCGGTAAGCTATTCCCCGATGTTCTCTTGTTCGGCGAAATCTCCATGGCTAACATCATGCAAGGCTGGGAACTCAAGTTTCCCGATACACCTATTACTAATGCGGAATTGATAGAAAACGCAACGAAAAAAGCCCAGAACCTTGGGCTGAACGGCTTCCTAATTTGGAATGTCACCACCGCCGTGCTTTATGTTTCCGAAGACATGGTGAACTACCATCCCGTAAAGATGTGGAACGACTTATCCCATATCACAAGGCGGGAGGATGTCGTACACCGCAGGACGGACTGGCTGGCGTTGCTACATAAAATTTTGCAGGAACTGAACGACTTTTTTGACAGTGGCAAGCTGAAGACCGCTACCATCATTGAGGCGTTCAGTCAGAATACCATATTCGAAATCATCCTCGACAATATGGACGCGGTGACGGACAATCTTCGTAGGGAGACTACCCATGACGCCAGGTTCGACGCAGAAGTGCAATTATGGTGGCGGTCGGTAAAGACCGAATGCCCAGCGGAGACTGAACCCTTCAAGGTACTGGCTAGGAGCAACCTCATAAACTGGTTAAACAAGCTCATTTTCGCACATATCCTGAAAAGATTCTACGGTGCTGCTTCCGTGGTGGATAACATAACCGAGGACATGACCCCCGAGGATGCCCAGACACTGTTCGAGGACATTTCTGCCAAGTGTGACTTTTGGAATATATTTAACACTTTCTTGGGAGAATCACTGCTCCCTGAACGAGCTTGGTCTTTACTAACTCAGTTTAATAGTTTCCTCACGGAAATCCAGTTCGAAAAGGTTGACCAGAACATCCTCCATCAGTTCCTGCAGAAGACGGTCTTTGCTTCGAAGAGGAAAATCGCGGGTCAGTACGCAACGCCATCCCTGCTTGCTGAGCTTCTAGTTAGACTGGTCATGGAGGATAAATCCCTTTTGTTCTTCGACCCCTTTTGCGGAACGGGAACTATACCGAGGGCAGCTTACGACATCAAGATCGAGTATGGGCAGCAACCAGACGAGGCGCTGTCAAAAATCTGGGCGAGCGACAAGTTTTCGTTCCCCTTGCAGATTGCAATGCTCGCCCTGTCTGAGCCGAAAAACATCGGGCAGGTCCTGCGTGTCTTTAAGAAAGATGTAGTCGAGCTAAAACAGGGGATGGAGGTCGAGTTTAACAATCCATACGACGGCTCCCCGGTAAAGATGACCTTGCCCGCGTTTGACTACATCGCGTCTAACTTGCCCTTTGTGCAGTTCGAGGACATAGAAGAAATGAACCCTGAGGTTTATGGCACCAATGAATTCATCGCGGAAGCGACGGGGCAATACATGGCACTCTCCAGTAAAAGCGACTTATATGCCTACCTGCCGTTCTACCTCTGGTCGCTCCTTTCTGACAATGGAAGGCTTGGTATAATTGTATCAAACGCCTGGCTAGGTACCGATTGGGGTGAAAAGTTTCAGGAAATCCTTAAGCGGTTTTTCCGCATCGAAAAAGTCATGACTTCTGGTGTTGGCAGGTGGTTTAACAACGCCGATATTGTTACCAACATAATTATCCTCGAAAAACGCCGTGAAGTATCCCTGCCTGGTAACGACGAAATAACAACCTTCTTGACTCTTGAAAAATCCCTTGAACAAATAGAAAAAGAAGGTATAATAAAAGACATCGCCAGCCTCGCCATCACAGAGACCAGTGTACCAGGAGAAATGAAAGTTAGAACATACATGCAAAAGGAATTGGGAGAGTTGAGAAGTTTAGGTCTTGGCTATAATGCTTTATTTGCTGACCTGAAGTGGGTAGTGGATATAAAAGACAACTTCATTCCCGTGAACCACATCTTCTATTTTATCCGTGGGGAGCGTAGAGGCTGGAATAAAATGTTTTACCCAGCTAAGGGGCACGGAATTGAAGCAGATTACATCAGACCGGTGCTTAAGTCATCAAGAAGTGTAAAAGGTTTAATAGCAGATTCGGATGCTGACGCCTTCTGCTGTTCCAGAACCATAGAGGAGCTTCAAGTTTTGGGTCATAAAGGTACATTGTCTTGGATAAGCAAGTTCGAACACGGTGTGAACGAGAAAGGCGAGCCTTTAGTCGAAACATTGAAAAGGTCTAATATGCACTGGTATGAAATGAAGGACACAAAGCTTGCTGACATTATTATTTTGGTTAACTATGATAAGAGGCTTTTTGTACCCAAATTTGCCAAAAGGACTTTTGTAGACCAGCGACTTACGGGACTATCACTGACAGATATAAAACTGGACATTGATTTATGTCACGCACTTTTAAATAGTATATTGGGGCTTTTCTATATAGAGGCGCTTGGATTCGGCAGGGGACTCGGGGCTCTGGATCTTAATGCAAGGAAGGTAAAAGAAAGATTATTCATGCTAAATCCCTATCTTCTAACTAAAAACCAAGCCACAGAAATTAAAGAAAAGTTTAAACCGCTCCTTGACCGGGCAGTGTTACCTATCCTCGATGAGTTAGAGCAGGACGATCGCAAAGAGTTCGACGACGCGGTGTTCAGAGCTTTCGGTATTGAAGGATACAAAAATAAAATTATAGAGTCCCTTAAGCTTCTTTATGGCATCCGCATGTCTGTAAAGAATGAGGGTTCTGTAGATTCAAATGATTCTGCTAATTGAACTACTAATAATCAAATTAAATCCATAACAAATCGAACAATAGCTGTTTAGATTTATAATTCCGGCTTTTAGTATCTTAATAACGCATTAAGACTAAGGCTTCCGGGCAAATTTTATCCGGAAGTCTTTGTATTAAAAGGTTTTACCTGATATTGATTAAGTATATCAACATCGGCTATTATTTTGAGTAAATGCAATGCCGCTCAAGCCACTTGGATATTTCCGGCTAGTCCGCTTCTTCACGGGCAATTTTCAGAGTGAAATCTATTATTTATTCCGATAGTGTAAGAGAATATTATAATGAGTACAAATCGCCCAGGTGGAAGTGGGGGCTTCCGTCTTTGGTTTGTTCGAGCGATTATTGTTGCTGCACCTGTTTCTGTCCCGGATTTTCGAATTTGGTCAGAATCTTGGGACTCCGCCCCCTCGGTATTGTTTTGCCCGATGTCGGTAAAACAATTACTTAAGAATAAATGTGCTCTTGACATGAAGTCGATACTAAAAGAGAAATATGTTGTTTCGGTCGAATTATTTGGCTTAGGTTCCCAAAACATTGTTTTAGAACCGTCGGAGGTGTATTGATGAAGAGAGTCCTGATGTTTATTTTAACGGCATTGTTAATATCGGGCTGCGCAGCCGGCAAGCCGGATACGTCCCTTAATCCGACGGTGCCGGTACCTGATGAAAGCGACAAAAACCTTCCCGCCCGGGGGTCGGATATCCGAATTCTTATTGAGCAAAAACTTGAAGCAATTTTGCATGAACCCTCGGCTTCTTCTAATCCTTATACTTTGCTTAAAAACAGCAGCGAATTTGCAGAAATTATGCAGATGGGCCGGCCTGCCCTGGAATACTTATTGGATAAATTTGAAAATACTACATCAGACGGGCTTGAAGAATATGTTATGGCAATCCCTGTGCTGAGATTTTAAAAGAAAACCCCGAAGAGAAGCACTGGAGTTCCGGCCGGGAATGGTATCGGAACTACCTGGAGAAATAGAATTGAAGTGAGAGTGACGCCAATGCCAATCGGCCTCTATATCCACGTCCCTTTTTGCCTTAAAAAATGCAATTACTGCGATTTTGTGTCCTATCCTTACGACGCAGGCTCGGCTGCGTCTTATGTTTGTGCGCTGAAAAAGGAGATGGCCCTTTACGTGGCCAAGCTGCCGCCGGAGCATAAGACCCTGCGCAGCATCTACATCGGCGGCGGGACTCCCACCGTGCTGCCGGCTCATCTCATGACAGAAATCCTCGCTGCTGTCCGGGCCAATTTTACCTGGCCCGGCGGCATTGAAGTTACCGTTGAATCCAATCCCGGCACGGTGGACGAAGCCAATCTCAGCGCCCTCCGGGAGGCCGGCGTGAACCGTCTGAGCCTGGGCGCCCAGGCAGTACAGGAGCGGCTGCTTTCCCTGCTGGGCCGGCGCCACGGCTGGCGCCAGGTTGACGGGGCGGTCATGACTGCCCGGCGGGCAGGAATAGACAACATCAGCATCGATCTGATTTACGGCATCCCCGGACAGATCATGAAGGACTGGCAGGAAACCCTAGAACATGCCGCCGCCCTTGGGGTGGAGCATATTTCGGCTTACAACCTGAAGATTGAACCGGACACCCCGCTCTGCCGGGACGTCACGGCCGGTTATACCGTCCCCTGCGACGAGGACCTGGAAGTGGAGATGCTTTATTACACTATTGACCGGCTCAGTGAACACGGCTACCGCCACTATGAAATATCCAACTACGCCCGGCCGGGCAGGGAAGCCGGGCATAACCTGACTTACTGGCAGAATGAAGAGTACCTGGGCCTTGGCCCGGCGGCCCATTCGTATATCGATGGGGTGAGGTTTGCCAACACGCCGGATCTGCACCGGTACCGGGCAATGCTTGCCCAGGGCAGGACGCCGGTATCGGAGGAAGAAGTCCTGACACCTCGGGAACGCCTGGCCGAGGCCATATTCCTGGGCCTGCGGCTGACGGACGGGGTTGATTTACGGCAGTTTGCCGGGAAATACGGGGAAGACCCGGAAGTATCATTCAGGGAATCCCTGGATAAACTACTAAGGTTAGGACTCATACATGTTTCGGACCATCGGCTGCGGCTCGCGAGGAAGGGGTTACCCCTTGCCAATGAAGTATTTGCGGAGTTTGTGTAATGGGATTGCTACTTCTTGACAAATCAGATGCGCAGTGGTATTTTTTAAATAGAACTTTTAGCACTCGATAACCTAGAGTGCTAACAACGAAAAGGTGATGGCCATGACCATGGATGAGCGGAAACAGAAGGTGCTTCTGGCAATTATTCAGGATTATATTGCTACCGCTGAACCTGTGGGTTCCCGGACCATATCGCGGAAATATGAACTGGGTGTAAGCCCGGCTACCATCCGTAACGAGATGGCGGACCTGGAAGAACAGGGGTACATCGAACAGCCCCATACCTCTGCCGGCCGGGTGCCTTCCCAGCTCGGTTACCGCTATTACGTGGACTGCCTGATGAAGAAAAGGCGGATTACCAAAGACGAGGAGAGGATTATCCTTTCCGGCTACCGGAAAAAATCCGGCGAAATAGCCCAGGTGCTCCGACAGACCAATCATATTTTATCCTCAATGACATCCTGTGCATCGCTGGTAACCGGCCCGCAGCTAGAGAAATCCGCTTTCAAGCATATTCAGCTGGTAGCGCTGGAAAACGGCCGGGCGCTGGTGGTTGTGGTGCTGGACAACGGCATTGTCCAGAATAAGCTGATCGAAATACCGGAAGGTATCACCGGCGATGACCTGCTGCAGATCAGCCAGGTCTTAAACGCCAAGCTTAAGGGCCTGACCCTGGCTAACATCAAAATGACCCTGATTAAAGAGATTTACGCGGAGTTGGCGAAGCACCAGCACATTTTTGATGCGGCCATGGATTTGATTCAGGAAACCCTGCATATAGATCCGGAAGACAAGGTATACCTGGCCGGCACGTTAAACATGCTTAACAAGCCCGAGTTCCGGGACATCAGCAGGTTAAAAACCCTGCTCGGCCTATTGGAGCAGGATGGCCTTTTGCGGGAGGTACTTACCGAGGCCGGCCCCGGCGAAGACGGAATTATGGTGAAAATCGGCAGTGAAAACAGGCTCAGCGGGCTTGAGAACTGCAGCATGATTACCGCCACATACCAGGTTGACGGCCGGGTGGTCGGTTCTATCGGCGTGCTTGGTCCCACCAGGATGGAATACGATAAGACAGTAGGCATTGTGGAATTTATGACCCAGCATCTTTCCAATGTTTTAAAAGACTTTTATAAATAGAGGTTACCGGGAGGTTAAGATGAGTTTAAAGCAGCAGGCAACTGCTAATACGGATGTGGATGAACGGCTGGCCGCCCTAATGACCAATGCCAATGCCATCAGGGCTATCGCTTCGGCTGTGGAAGGCACCCTCGGCCCCAAAGGGCTGGATACCATGCTGGTTGACAAGTTCGGTGAAGTGGTCATCACCAATGACGGGGTGACCATCCTGACCACGATGGAAGCCAACCATCCGGCTGCCAGGATGCTGATCAACATAGCCAAAGCCCAGCAGGCGGAGATCGGGGACGGCACCACCACGGCCACCGTGATGGCCGGCGCCCTGGTCAGCGAGGGCGTGGCCCAGGTGGTCAAGGGGGTGCCGGTGACCAGGGTGATTGAAGGCGTCCGGGCAGGGGTGCGCAAGGCCCTGTCTTTATTAGGAGAGAAATCCCGGCCTGTCAATGATATGGATGACCCGCTTTTGTACCGGGTGGCCCTGATCGCCGGCCGGGAGCATGAGGACATTGCCGGGTTGGTGGTATCCGCGGCCAAACTGGTGGGGGCCGGGAAGCTTAAAGACCAGGCATTTAAACTGTCGGACGCCATTACCGCCGAGGAAGGGGCGGACAACGAGGTGTTTTCGGGGGTCATCATTAACCGGGAGCGACTGAACAAACATATGCCGGTCGAGGTCAACAACGCCCGGGTGCTGGTAATCGACGACGCGCTGGAACCGGAAGAAATCGGGGATGAAGCGCTGGCTACCGAGGCCGGCTTTGCCCGTTACCAGGAGCTCCAGGAACAATTCCGGCAAAATGTGCAGAAAATCGCCGACCTGGGGGTGAAAGTGGTGCTGGTGGACCGGGGTGTGGAAGACATTGCCGAGGAAATCCTGACTGATGCCGGGATTATGGTGGTGCAGCGGGTATCCAATAAGGAAATACTTAAAGCCGCCGAGCATACCGGCGCCCGGCCGCTAAAACGCACCGGCCTGAAAAAGGACCCGGCTGAACTGAAGAAGTACCTGGGCCGGGCCAAAAAAGTTTATGAAAATGAGAAGCTTGAACATATCCGCATCCTGGGCGGCCGGGGCAAACCTATGGCCACGGTTTTAGTCGGGGCTGCCACCGAAGAGGTGGTGGGTGAGCGGGAACGCATCGCCAAAGACGCTGCGGCATCGGTACAGGCCGCAGTCAAGGGCGGCATCGTGCCCGGGGGCGGCGCCGTGGAACTGGCCGTGGCCCGGGACGTGGAAAAGGAACGGGAAAATATCCGCGGCATGGCTGCCTACGGTGTGGATTGCGTAGTGGAAGCCTTAAAGCGGCCTATCTCACAGATTGCGGCCAATGCGGGTTTCAACCCGTTGGAGAAAATCGGTGATGTCATTGCGGCCCAGGCCCGGGAATGTAAAGACTCGCTGGCCCTGGACTGTGACAGCGGCGATGTGGCCGATATGCTGGCCATGGGCGTGGTGGACCCGGCGCTGGTGAAAATCCATGCTTTAAAGGCAGCCGGTGAAATTGCCGAGGCCATCATGCGCATCGACACCATTATCAAAAAGCGTGAAGACGCCGTTACCGCCAAAAACGACAAGAATTTTGAGGATTTTTAATATCTTAGGAACAGGGGGGATGATAGGGATGTCAGAAAATGAAAATTTGAATGAAACCATCAACCAGGCCCCGGCGGAAGAACCCGGGCCGGAAACTACCGGAGACCCGGCTGAACTGGCGGCCAAACTGGCTGAACAGACCGCCAGGGCGGAAGAATACTTAAATATGCTGCAGCGGACCCAGGCCGATTTTGAAAATTTCCGCCGGCGCACCCGCCAGGAAAAAGAAGAAGCGCAGAAATACTGTTCCTGGCGGCTTGTCACCAACCTGCTGCCGGTGCTGGATAATTTTGAGCGGGCCATGGCTGCCGGGGGAGATGACATACAAAGCTTCAGGTCCGGTATGGAACTGATTTTCCGGCAGCTTAAAGATGTCCTGGAAAAAGAAGGCGTGCAGGCCATGCAGACGGTGGGCGAGGAGTTTGACCCCACCAGGCACGAAGCGGTGATGTCGGTGCAGAGCGCCGAACACCCCAATAATACCGTGGTGGAGGATGTGCAAAAAGGCTACCTGCTGCTGGACCGGGTAATCCGCCCGGCCATGGTTAAAGTGGCTACTAACTAAATTTACATGAGTTATTGTAGGAGGGAATCAACTTTATGGGAAAAGTTCTCGGTATTGACCTTGGTACAACTTATTCTTGTATGGCAATCATGGAAGGCGGTGAGGCAACCGTAATCCCCAACGCCGAGGGAGCGCGCACAACACCGTCGGTAGTGGCTTTTTCCAAGACCGGCGAGCGCCTGGTGGGCCAGGTGGCCAAACGGCAGGCCGTCACCAACCCGGATGGAACCGTGATGTCTATCAAACGGCATATGGGTTCCGATTACAAAGTGAACATTGACGGCAAAAGTTATACTCCCCAGGAGATTTCGGCCATGGTTCTGCAAAAGTTGAAGGCCGACGCTGAAGCTTACCTGGGTGAAAAGATTGATCAGGCCGTTATTACCGTGCCTGCCTACTTCACGGACAGCCAGCGGCAGGCCACCAAGGACGCCGGTAAAATCGCCGGACTGGAAGTGCTGCGCATCATCAACGAGCCTACCGCGGCTGCGCTGGCTTACGGCCTGGACAAAGGCGAAGACCATACCATCCTGGTTTATGACCTGGGTGGCGGCACCTTCGATGTTTCCATCCTGGAACTGGGCGATGGGGTTTTTGAAGTTAAGGCCACCAGCGGCAACAACCGCCTGGGCGGCGATGACTTTGACGAGCGCATCATAGATTACCTGGTGCAGGAGTTTAAAAAAGAAAATGGCATTGATCTGAAGAATGACAAAATGGCCATGCAGCGGTTAAAAGAAGCGGCAGAGAAGGCCAAGATCGAGCTTTCCGGGGTGATGAGCACCAACATCAACCTGCCCTTTATCACCGCCGACGCCAACGGCCCCAAACACCTGGACGTAACTCTGACCAGGGCCAAGTTTGATGAAATCACCGCCGACCTGGTGGAAATGACCCTTGGTCCCACCAGGCAGGCGCTGTCTGATGCCGGCATGTCCGCGGGGGATATTGACAAGGTTATCCTGGTGGGCGGTTCTACCCGGATTCCGGCGGTCCAGGAAGCCATCAAAAAGGTTATCGGCAAGGAGCCGCATAAAGGTGTTAACCCTGACGAGGTAGTGGCCATGGGCGCCGCTATCCAGGGCGGTGTGCTGGCCGGGGAGGTCAAAGATGTACTCCTGCTGGATGTAACACCCCTTTCCCTGGGTATCGAAACCCTGGGCGGCGTGTTTACCAAGCTTATTGAGCGTAATACTACCATTCCGACCTCCAAGAGCCAGATTTTCTCCACTGCGGCTGACAACCAGACCACGGTAGAGATCCATGTGCTGCAGGGTGAGCGGCAGATGGCGGCCGGGAACAAGACTTTGGGCCGGTTCCAGCTGACCGGGATCCCACCGGCGCCCCGGGGGATCCCGCAGATTGAAGTTAAATTTGACATCGACGCCAACGGTATCGTACATGTTTCTGCCAAAGACATGGCCACAGGCAACGAGCAGAAGATTACCATCACCGCTTCCAGCGGGTTGTCCGACCAGGACATCGACCGGATGGTAAAAGACGCCGAGGCCCATGCGGCGGAGGATGAGAAACGCAAAGAAGAAGTGGAAGCGCGGAACCAGGCCGATTCGCTGGTCTATCAGGCTGAGAAGACCATTAAAGACTTTGGTGACAAGGCTGACAAAACCTTAGTTGACAAAGTGCAGAAGGCGGTGGATGACCTCAAGGAGGCCCTTAAGGGCACTGACATTGAGGCTATCAAGGCCAAGGCGGAAGCTGTTACCACACTGCTTTATGAACTGACTACAGCTATGTACCAGCAGCAGGGCGCTGCCGGTGCGCAGGGCGCCCCGGGCGCAGAAGCCGGTGACGCCGGCGGCCAGCCGAAAGATGATGTCGTAGACGCAGAATACAAAGTCGTGGATGAGGATAAATAGTAGTTATCTCAGAATTGCATACAGTCAATGACTTGAAATAAGTCGTTCATTACCGAGCATTGTACTTGTGCTTGGGAGTGGCCTCTACAGAATCAAAGTTGCCGACAGGACGTCGGCAACCTGTCGAGCGACACGGATGTCGCGTTCGACAGGTTCCTTTGATTGTGTTGAGGTCACTCCCTTAGCACAAGTAGATGCGAGGTGCGGAACGACGGTTTCAAGTCATTGACAATTGCTTTTAAGAATACTTTTTACTAACTACTACAATGCTGTAAAGGGGATTACGATGAGCAAGCGTGACTACTATGAGGTACTGGGGGTCAGCCGGGACGCCGGTGAAGCCGAAATCAAAAAGGCCTACCGGAAACTGGCCAGGAAATACCACCCGGACATGAATCCTGATAATAAGGAAGCCGAGGCAAAATTCAAAGAAGTGGCCGAAGCCTATGAGGTCCTGTCCGATCCCGACAAAAGAGCCCGGTATGATCAGTTTGGTCACGCTGCCACCGACGGTCAGGGATACGGCGGCTTCGGCGGAGCCGACTTTGGCGGGCTCGGGGATATCTTTGAAATGTTTTTCGGGGGAGGCGGCGGCCAGCGCCGGCGCGGGCCGGTTAAAGGCGCCGACCTCAGGTTCAACCTGGATATAACTTTTGAGGAGGCCGCTTTCGGCCTGGAGAAGGATATTGAAGTGCCCCGCCAGGAAAGATGTGATACCTGTAAGGGTACCGGCGCCAAACCGGGGACTTCCCCCAGGACCTGCCAGCACTGCGGCGGCACCGGGCAGGTGCAGTTTACCCAAAACACCCCTTTCGGCCGCTTCGTACAGTCCCGGACCTGCGAGATTTGCCGCGGCGAAGGCAAAATCATTGAAGAACCATGCCCCCAGTGCCGGGGCCGGGGCACAGTCCGGGTTACCAGGAAAATTCATATCAAAGTTCCGGCCGGGGTTGACACCGGATCCCGCCTGCGGGTGGCCGGCGAGGGCGAACCTGGTGAAAAGGGCGGGCCACCCGGGGATTTGTATATCTTTTTGCGGGTTAAGCCGCACAAAATATTTAAGCGGGAAGGCAATGACGTTATCGTCGAAATGCCTGTTTCCTTTCCCCAGGCGGCCCTTGGTGACGAGATTGAAGTGCCCACCCTGGACGGCAAGGTGCAGCTGAAAGTACCGGAAGGCACCCAGTCCGGGACCTTTTTCCGCCTAAAGGGCAAAGGGATCCCCGACCTGCACGGCTATGGCCGGGGCGACCAGCATGTCAGACTGATTGTTGTTACGCCAAAGAAACTGACGGACGAGCAGAAAGAACTGCTCCGCAAGTATGCCGGGACTTTCGGCGAACAACCTGCCGGTGTGGAAAAGGGATTTTTTGAGAAGGTGAAGGACGCCTTTATTGGATAACCGGGAGGCTTGCCGATGAAATGGCAGCAGATCACTATGACAACTGAAAAAACAGCGGTTGAAGCAGTTGCCGACATATTTCAGGAAATCGGTTCCGGGGGTGTTGTGATCGAGGACCCGGCGATGGTTAGAGCCCGGATTGCGGCCAATGCCTGGGATGCTTACGAGTTTACTGATGAATTCCTGAACCTGGACGGTGTTTTGGTGAGGGCGTACCTGCCGGTTAATGATCAACTGCTGCCCCGCATAGCAGAGCTTAGGGACCGCATTAATGCTTTAAACAGGGAGCTGCCGGACAGCGTCCGGGAAGTGGATTTTACCGAGGTGGCGGAAGAGGACTGGGCCAACTCGTGGAAAAAATACTATAAACCTGTCAGGGTGGGCCGGCGCATTGTTGTCAAGCCTACCTGGGAAGAGTATGCGGCCGTGCCGGAGGACCTGGTGATTGAACTGGACCCCGGCATGGCTTTTGGCACAGGTACCCATCCTACGACCACTATGTGTCTGGAAGCTTTGGAGGGTTATGTCCAAGGCGGCGAGCTGGTTTATGATGTCGGCACCGGTTCCGGCATTTTGGCCTTGGCCGCTGCCAAACTTGGGGCCGGCCGGGTGCTGGCCATGGATATCGATGATGTGGCCGTAAAGGCGGCGGCCCAAAATGCTGCCGCCAACGGTGTTGCCGGCCTGGTTACAGTAAGGCGGAACAACCTCCTGGAAGGTCTAACGGAACCTGCCGGTATCGTTATTGCCAACATTGTGGCCGATATTATCCTGAAAATATGCCCGGATGCTGCCAGGGTGACTAAAAAAGGCGGCCTGTTTATAGCTTCAGGCATTATTGCGCCCCGGGCGGAGGAGGTCGCCGCTGAACTTGCCGCGCGGGGCTTCCGGCTGCTGGATAAAAGAGAGGAAAAAGACTGGGTGCTTTTCGCAGCGGTTAAGGAGGGTTAAATTTGGCCCGCTTTTTTGTTGTGCCGGACCAGGTGGAGGACGGCCGGGTGACCATTACCGGCTCTGATATAAGGCATATCAGCCGGGTACTGCGCCTGGGGCCCGGAGACATGGTTACCTGTGTTGACGGGACAGGCCGGGAATTAACAGCCCGGATTAAGGAAATAAATAATAATGCGGTGGTGTGTGAAATCACCGGTGAAACCATGTCCGCGGCTGAGCCGCCCATTCAGGTGACTTTGTGCCAGGGGCTGCCCAAGGGCGACAAAATGGAGCTGATTATCCAGAAATGCTGCGAACTGGGCGTGCACCGCATTATACCTGTTAACTGCGCCCGTACCGTGGTACAGCTGGATGTTAAAAAAGCCGTCCAGCGGCAGGTCAGGTGGCAGCGGGTAGCGGAGGAAGCGGCCAAACAGGCCCGGCGGGGTAATATTCCCCTGGTGGTTGAACTAACGGATTTTTCCGACGTTCTGCGCCAGGTACCGACCGGTGCGCTGGCTCTTGTGCCGTGGGAAGAAGAGGGACAGGCCGGTTTTAAGGCGGTGCTCAGTGAATACCGCCGGGTTAAGCCGGATAAACCGGATTGCCCGGAAATCCCTTGCGCCCCCGGCATACCAGAGATTTGGATATTCATCGGCCCGGAAGGCGGTTTTACGATAGAAGAGGCAGATCAGGCCCGCCAGGCCGGATGCCGTACCGTAACACTGGGTCCGCGGATCCTGCGTACGGAAACTGCGGCAATTACCGCTCTGGCCCTGGTAATGTACGAACTGGGGGATATAGGTTAATCAGGAGGACTTGAATTTGCACAAAGCAGCCATATACACCCTCGGGTGCAAGGTAAATCAATACGAGAGCGAGGCCCTGGCCGGCCTGTTCCGCAATGAGGGTTACGAGGTCGTTGACTTTAAGGATTATGCCGATGTCTATGTGGTCAATACCTGTACCGTAACCCACCTCGGCGACCGCAAGTCCCGGCAGATGATCCGGCGGGCCGTCAAGACGAACCCCGATGCCGTGGTGGCGGTTACCGGCTGCTACGCCCAAACCGCCCCCGGTGAGGTGCTGGAGATACCCGGCGTGGATATTGTAGTGGGTACCCGGGACCGGAGCAGGCTGCCTGAACTGGTAAAAGAAGCCCGCAGGTCCAGGGTGCCCATTAACGCCGTGGCTGATATAATGCACGCTGCCGAATTTGAGGAACTGCCTATCCTTGATTACGAATCCCGCACCAGGGCTTTTATTAAGATACAGGAAGGCTGCAGCAATTTCTGTACATATTGTATCGTGCCATACGCCCGCGGACCGCTAAGGAGCCGGCCGGAGGAGCGGGTGATAGCGGAAGCGGAACACTTTATCAGGGAAGGTTTTAAAGAGATTGTCCTGGCCGGCATCCATACCGGCGCTTACGGTATCGACCGGGATGAAGGACGCAGCCTGGCCAGCCTGGTGGCAAAGGTTGCCTCGCTGCCGGGGTTACAGCGGCTCCGGTTGAGTTCAATTGAGCCCGTGGATATAACCTTTGACCTGATTGATGTAATAGCTGATAACCCGGTCATCTGCCGGCACCTGCATATCCCCCTGCAGAGCGGCGACGATACTATTTTGAAAAAGATGAACCGGCACTATACCACCTTTGATTTTTCGAGGCTGGTGTCCACTGTAAGGGACCGCATCCCCGGTGTGGCCGTCACCACAGATATTATGGTTGGTTTCCCGGGCGAGACAGACGTCTTTTTTGAAAACTCCTGCCGTTTTGCGGAGGCTATGGAATTTTCCAGGATGCATGTTTTTAAATACTCACCGCGCCGGGGAACGCCGGCGGCGGAATTTCCCGGTCAGGTTGAGCCGGTTAAGAAAGAAGAGCGCAGCAGCCGGCTGATTAAA
This sequence comes from Bacillota bacterium, assembly GCA_049324975.1. Lineage (GTDB taxonomy): Bacteria > Bacillota > Thermincolia > Thermincolales > CAZWUW01 > JBMOPI01. Next base: position 6,271 of record JBMOPI010000297.1, on the reverse strand, counting down.
CTTGGCGAAAAAATGTCCCGGAAATTTGCCGGGCGGTTTCTCAATACTACCATGGAAGTCCTGGTGGAACAGCGGCACAGCAAAAGAAGCAAGTTCTATGAGGGGCTTACCGACAATTACCTGCGGGTGCTCCTGCCCGGCAATGAAGGGATGCGCGGCCAGTTTGTCCCGGTAAAGCTGGAAAAGTTTAAAGGGGAGTATTTGGTAGGAAATTTAAATAATTTGGTGTCAGCGGGCGATATTAAGCAGGAATTTCGATAAAACCCGTCGAATACAAACAATTCAAAGTGATAACGTCTGAGATAGCCTTTGACAGGGAGGTGTGGAATATGCAAGACTGTATTTTTTGTAAAATAGTGAGGAAAGAAATCCCCGCCCAGGTGGTTTACGAGGATGACCGCATCCTGGCCTTCAAGGACATCAATCCACTGGCGCCTGTACATGTGCTGATAATCCCCAAGGAACATCTGACCAACGTGCTGGACCTGGATGAATCCAACGCTGACCTTGTCGGCCATATCCATCTGACAGCCAATAAACTGGCCCGGGAGTTCGGCATCGCTGAAAAAGGCTTCCGCATTGTTACCAACTGCAACAAGGAAGGCGGCCAGATTATCTTCCACCTGCATTATCATCTTATTGGCGGTGAAGAACTGCGTAATTTCGCGTAACGGTTGACACTCTTTGGTACAATGTTGTATAATTGATGATGTGTAATTTTACCCATTAATCCCCTGCAATGATGGAATCAGGAGTTGCAGCTTTAGCCCCGGCATCATTGTCAGCAGCGGAGGGAGGGATAGACGGAGATGTCAGAAGTAAAAGTAGGAAAAAACGAAACTCTGGACAGTGCCCTCAGACGGTTTAAAAAGTCATGCCAGAAATCCGGAGTATTATCCGAAGTCAGAAAGCGTGAACACTATGAGAAGCCCAGTGTTAAGAGGAAAAAGAAGTCTGAGGCAGCCAGGAAGAGAAAGTTTCACTAAGGAGGAATTTTCATGTCCATCAAGGACAGGCTGACCGAAGACATGAAAGCCGCTATGAAGGAGAAAGAAGGCGGCAAGCTCAGGCTCTCGGTAATCAGGATGGTCCGCGCGGCCATTAAGAATATAGAAATCGACAAGAAGAAGGAACTTTCCGACGACGAAGTAATTGAAGTCATCGCCCGGGAAGTCAAACAGCGGCGGGATGCTATGGATGAATACCGCAAAGCGGACCGCCAGGACATTGTTGACACTCTCCAGGAAGAAATCAGCATTCTGATGCCTTACCTCCCGGAACAGTTATCCGAGGAAGAGGTCCGTACTCTGGTTAAAGCAGTCATTGCAGAAGTCCAGCCCCAGGGTCAGAAGGATATGGGAAAGGTAATGGGGAAACTGATGCCGCAGGTCAAAGGAAAGGCCGACGGCAAACTGGTAAATCAGATTGTAAAAGAAATGATGGGGTAAAACAGACCCGGTGCTTAGGCACCGGGTCTTAATTTTTGTATATCGTGTCATATTTTGTAAAAATCTGTCGACGTGTATACAAAAGATATAAAAGGTTTTTTAGAAATTAAAAAGAATATAGACAAAAATATACAAATAACCAAAAATTTTGCATGTTATTAGGGTTTTTTGGATTGAAGGGAGAGTTAGCACATGTCAAAAATAAGGAAATACCGGGGATTTTACAGATTGTTAAAGGTATCCCGGGTCAGCACCTTAACCGGAGCTAGCTACTACCTCTTCGACGGCGACACCGCCATCCTGGAAGGGGCTACCCCTGACCTGGCCAATCCCACCGCCTACCTGGCAGGAATCAACGGCCTTTTGGCGAAAATATCCCCTGAGGGCATCATGGCCTATTATTACTACGACGCCCAGGGCAACCTGGGGGCCATCACCGACGAGGCCGGGAACATCACCGGCACCATAGGCTACGACGCCAGCGATGAGAAATACGCCTATGTCGGCAAATACGGCGTAACCATGGAACCGGACGATGACCTGCTGATGAAATCACAAAATTACCATAAAATAACAGAGGAATTTCTTGTTACGTGTCGAATTATTAGTGATATTTCCCAAAACATGCCGAATGTTGTGACAACAGCAAACATACCGAATGTTACAACAACGGGGGACCAGGAATTTCGGGGTGAATTGCTTTTTAAGCATAGGGTGACCTTTCCATCCGAACCCGTCAGCTAACCTCGTAGGCTGAAGAAAGAGAGGACAACAAATGTCGGACAAAAAACTTGTCGCCACTTGCGCGGCGCTGCTGTTACTGTTAACCGGCGCTGTTGCCATGGCGGCCCAATCGGTTACTGCCACAGAACCTGAGACAGGAATAAGTGAGCGGAAGAAAAGTGAGTTAGTTACAAAAGTAGCGGTTACAGAAAATATTAAACCAGATATCGTTATAAATGACAGAGTAGACAAAGAAACCAAAGCAGATAGCGGGGAAAAAGCAAGTAAGGTTACTCCCATTAGGAAAGTCCCCCAAAAATCCAACAAGACGAAACTGCCGACCACAAAAATTTCACAGAAAAAGAAACCTCCTGCAACCAGGAATAAAACCGTCGCTTCCAGAAAAAGCGCCGGATTTGACGCCAACAAAGTTATCAGGTTTGCCATGACTTTAAAAGGCGCCCCTTACAGATCAGGCGGGACTGCCCCAAAAGGGTTTGATTGTTCCGGTTTTACCATGTATGTGTTCAAAAACTCAGTGGGCATTAATCTCCCGCATTCCTCAGGGGCCCAGGCAGGCGTAGGACAAGCGCTGAAGAAGGATGAACTGGTCCCCGGGGCATTGGTCTATTTCAACACCTCCGGCAGAGGTGTAAGCCACGTGGGGATTTATATCGGGGACGGCAAATTCATCGATTCTTCCAACGGCAAGGGAGTGGCGGTGAACAGCCTGGGGGATAAATACTGGGGTTCCCGTTACATGGGGGCCAGGCTGGTTAATTAACTGGAAAAAAAGATTCCTTTGGCCTTGACAGGTACAGGGTCCCGGATAATTAAACGAAACCGTCATAAACGGGTAAATTTAATCATTTTTTTCTGAAAAATGGACATTGACCTCTGTCGTTTGAGAGGATATAATCAACATTGTAAAAGGAAATATCCCAAAGGGGAGTAGCCAGCAGATTTTTCTGTACGGTAAAATCGTCAGTGCGGGGAGTAACTCACATCCATCCCCCGGTTTTACCGGCAAGTGTAACTTGTGGGCAAGACCTTAACCTTGTGACGGTTAAGGTCTTTTTATTTACACCATAGGAAAGTATAACGCGCCTGCGGTATAAAAAAGGCTAACTCGGCGCTTTGCGCCAGCGAAGCCTTTTTAACCAAAAAAAAAGGAGGAGAAAGCAATGATATGTCCAAGATGTAATTCAAAACTTGTTGAGGTTTCTAAGGAAGGGGTTCTGGTTGATATTTGTGCGCACTGCAGGGGGGTGTGGCTGGACCGCGGGGAACTCGATAAGCTGCTGTCATCTTCAAAGCAGTTTTATAATGAGTACCACGATGTGTTTAAGGTCCATTACAAGAAACACCATAAAAAACCCCTCTGGCTTCAAATCCTTGATGAACTGTTGGATTAAAAACAAAAACATACAAAATCTGTAACACTATAGCCACATGAGGGTTGCGAGAGACCGTCATGGAAGGAGGTTACCATGAAAAAACCACTCACCAGGATTGCTGTTTATTTACTGCTAGTGCTGTTGGGCGTATCGGGGATGGTATCGCCCGGCTGGGCCGGCGGTCCCGCCCCGGTGGTAATCATACCGGTAACCGGCACCATCGAGCCCGGCCTGGCCCAGTTTGTGACCGGGAGCCTGGCCGATGCGGAACGGTCGGGCGCCAGGCGGGTCATCATGGAGATTGACACACCGGGCGGGTTGATTGTTTCAGCCCAGGAAATTAAGTCCGCAATTTTAAATTCCAGGATACCGGTGACCGCCCTGGTAGCCGGTGAGGCTAAATCGGCCGGAGTGCTTATCACTCTAGCCGCCAACGAGGTGGCCATGATCCCCGGCAGCACCATCGGGGCGGCGGAACCCGTTCCGAACAATGAGAAAGTCCTGTCATCGTGGCGGGCTGACCTGGCCGAAGTGGCCGAAGTAAGGGGAAAAAACCCCCAAGTGGTTATGGCCATGGCTGATAAGAGCATAGAAATACCCGGAGTCAAAGAAAAAGGCAAGCTCCTCACCCTGACATCCAAAAAGGCCAAGGAGCTGGGCCTGGCTGATATGCTTGTGCAGGACCGTAATCAGCTATTAAAGGAGCTGTCTCAAAGAGACGGGGTTGATTATCAGGCCCAGGAAGTCAAAACCCACTGGGCCCAGCGGGCGGCGTGGCTGATCGTCAACCCTTTTGTCAGCCCGCTCTTATTGCTGATTGGCTTTGCCGGGCTGATTATCGAAAGCTTCACCCTCGGCTGGGGCGTGGCCGGGACCGTCGGTTTTGTAGCCCTGGGGCTGTTTTTTGGCGGCCATATCATGGCCGGCATTTCCGGCTGGGAGGCCTTGCTCGTCTTTATCCTGGGGGTCCTGGCCATTATGCTGGAGATTTTCGTTATCCCCGGTTTTGGCGCCGCAGGGGTTATCGGTATCGGGTTAATCATCTGGAGCATTTTCCTGGCTTCGGTGAGCTATACCCAGGCCATTATTTCAGTTACCGTGGCCCTGGTGGGCAGCATCGTCCTGCTTGGCCTGGCCCTGAAATACCTGGGTAAAAGAGGGCTCTGGAACCGGCTGGTGCTCGGTGTGAAACAGGATAAGGAAACCGGTTATATCGCCCCGCGTTCCGACCTGCAGCAGTTTATGGGACAGAACGGCCGCACCCTGACCCCGCTGCGCCCGGCCGGGGCCGCTGAGATAACAGGTCAGCGGGTGGATGTGGTTACCGAAGGCGATTTTGTGCCGGCCAATGTCCCGGTACAGGTCGTTCTGGTGGAGGGCACCAGGGTTGTCGTCCGGCAGATAGCCGGTGAATAATAAATACCCGGAATGCCGGGGAAAATTACCCCGAAAACCTGGGTAAATATAAAAAGGAGGATGTTAAATTGCCTGAATTAGCAGCTTTGGTACCGTTATTAATCTTTATTATCGCCTTAGTCGGGGTGGCCGTTATTTTCAGTTTTATCCCGGTGGGCCTGTGGATTTCGGCCTTGGCGGCCAATGTGCGCATCGGCATCATTACCCTGATCGGTATGCGCCTGCGCCGGGTGCCGCCGGCCAAGATCGTTAACCCTTTGATCAAGGCGGTCAAGGCGGGGCTCGGTGTCACCGTAAACCAGCTGGAAGCCCACTACCTGGCGGGCGGCAACGTCGACCGGGTGGTAAATGCACTGATTGCCGCCGAGCGGGCCAATATCCCGCTGGCCTTTGAACGGGCCGCGGCTATTGACCTGGCCGGCCGGGATGTGCTGCAGGCTGTACAGATGAGCGTTAACCCCAAAGTTATAGAAACCCCTATTGTTTCCGCTGTAGCCGTGGACGGGATTGAAGTCAAGGCCATCGCCCGGGTGACCGTTCGGGCCAACATTGACCGTTTGGTCGGTGGCGCCGGGGAGGAAACCATCATTGCCCGGGTCGGTGAAGGCGTTGTAACCACTGTCGGTTCAGCCGAATCCCATAAGGCAGTATTGGAAAACCCAGATCTGATTTCCCGGACAGTGCTAAGCAAGGGCCTGGATGCCGGTACCGCCTTTGAGATCCTGTCTATCGACATCGCGGATGTCGACGTGGGCAGGAACATCGGCGCCCAGCTGCAGACCGACCAGGCGGAAGCCGACAAGCGCATTGCCCAGGCCAAGGCGGAGGAACGCCGGGCTATGGCGGTGGCCAGAGAGCAGGAAATGAAGGCTGCCGTTCAGGAGATGCGCGCCAAAGTCGTGGAAGCCGAGGCCGAAGTGCCGAAAGCCATGGCCCATGCCCTGCGGGAAGGGAAGCTGGGTGTGATGGATTATTACAATATGCAGAACATCATGTCTGACACCGAAATGCGGGACGCTATAGCCAAACTGGGTGGCAAAGGCGACGGCGGCAGCGGCAGCGGCCCGCTGCCGAAAAAGGAATAGCGGTGAAAAGGAGTAAGCCATGGATATTATAGGGGTAATAATCTTTATCCTGTTTACGGCCTTCAGTGTTTTCAGCAAGCTGGGCCGGGAAGCCGGTCAGGACGGAACGCCGCAGCGCCCCCGGCGGGTGCCGCCGTGGTTCCCGGATTTTGAAGAAGAAATTCCACCGGTAATCGAAGGGCCTGTTGACAAGCGCCGGACA
>JBMOPI010000296.1:0-25142 GCA_049324975.1 Bacillota bacterium | reverse complement strand
CGGTTGAATACAGGCGGCCCGTCCGGGTTAAGGGCCTTGGGCAGAGCCACAGTGGTCGTCTGGTTATAGAAAAGGTAGCCGAATATTATGGTTGTTACGATAAATATGAGCAGCATGGTGTTGTAAACATACTTCTTTTTGATAGTCCTTCTCTCGAGAATTGCCTCCGGCATTATATCAACCTCACTCCCTCAGATTTTACTGGAGCCGTTCCAGCGCTTTCTTCGCATCTTTATACAAGGGGTCATAACTCAGAGCCTCTTTATATATCCCGATAGCTATATCCTTATCGCCCTTTTCTTCCGCCACCAGTCCGATCTGGTAAATAATATCCGCATTTCTGGGAGCGAGTTGATTTGCTTTTTGCAAGGTATCAACCGCTTCTTTGTATTTTTTCATTTCCCGGAATACTATACCTTTCTGAAGGTAGCCTTTATAATCTTTAGGTGATATTTCGATAGCCTTCTGGAACATTTCCAGGGCCTCATCCGGCTCGTCTTCGTCCAGGTAAACCAAACCAAGGTTATAGTAGGCGTCATAGTATTTTTTGTTGACTTTAAGCACCTCGTTAAGTTCTTTAATCGCCTGCTTGTTGTCACCTTTTAAAAAGTAAGTGTACCCCAGGGCTACCCGGATTTCTAAGTTTTTGGGGTCAGCTTTAACCTTTTCCTGCAAATGTTCCAGTTGCTGATTAATCCTGTTCCTGTCAAGCCCGGTCCAGAAGTAGTTTTTTCCGACCAGATACCATCCTCCCACACTCACGACCAGGGTAAGCAGGATAAGTGCGATGCCCTGCAAAAGAGTAAAACTGTCGTTCTTTTTCCGTTTTGCGAAAGATGCTGGTACTCCGCTGGCAATTGTGGTGTTTGACACGTTTTTTCATCCCCCTTAAATATCTTTTATAGTTTTTGCTTCCAGCCCAACGTGGCATCTAGCACACCCGGCTTCGTAGTGGCAGGGGAAACAAGATTTTGTAATCTTGGGCCTGGCCCCTAGCGGGACCGGATGATAACCTTTTTTCCACTGCACTGACTGGGTATGTGGGCTTGGATGGCAAAGATTACAGGTTACAGTTGTGACCGGGTTATTAATACTGCTCCGGTCCGGCTGGGCCATAGCCGGGGCGCTGCCCGAAGAACTGCCCCAAAGTGTGTTTTTGGTATTAACACTGGCTGTTCCGATACCTTGGCCCGGCTGGTTATCGTGGCAGGTAAAACAGCTCCTTTCATTTTCTTTGGCCAGTTTCCCATGGCGGCTAATGAATTTTTCCCGGTGGCTGGGCGGCCGTTTTCCGTGACAGTCCTTGCAGTACTTGTTGCTTCGGGCGTAATATTCGGCGGTTATTACCGGCTTCGTCTTGCCCAGATATTGTTCATATTTTTTATTTTCTTCCAAGCCTTCAATTTTGTTATCAGTCATATATGAGTGACATCCATTACACTCCGTAATATTTTTGACAGCAAGTTTTCCGTGGGTTTTATATTTAAAATCCCGATTTTTATGGTCGGCCCTTAAATTCCCGTCCGGATGACATGTCTTACATTTCCTTGAGGCATTGCGTACTTTATGACAGCTCATGCAGGCATCCATATCAGGTTTTACAAAACCAACCTCCTTCATCGCTGATTTGGCCATTACCCTGTTCCACCTCTTGTAATCAGTAACAAAGGTCAAACCCCGTTCATTGATCAGGCCATGGGCCACGCCACGATGGCATTTGCCACAATGTACTCCTTCGCTGTTATGTCTGTCATGCGAAACAATAAGCTTTCCCTTAGATGTAACGGTCTTTTCCGTCTGATCGTGACATTTTTGACAGGCGCTGTCAGGAGTTGTTTTGAGCATCTTAACAGGTGAAACAAAACTACCCGTAAAAGCGCTATAAACGTTTTTTAAACCCAGGAAGTTGTACTTCACAAAGTTGACCGGTCCGGGGGGAATATGGCATTCTCTGCATTTCACCCCGGCCCTGCCGTGGGAAGAAGCCTGCCAGGTATAATACTCGGGATTCATCATATGGCACCCGGAACACACAAACGGCTGGCTGATTATACCCAGAGCACCGTAGAAAACAAGCAAAAAAACGCCTGCATACATCAAAAGGACAGCCGTTAACCTGAATTTTTTGTCACGAAAGTTAATGCTTATTTTCATGTTGGCCCTCGAAAAATAATCTGGATTCTAAATCATTTTCATTTCAATTATAGCCTCGGGACTTTGAAAAGCTTGTCATAATAAGTAAATTAAAAAAGTTTGATTTTTAAAATTTTTGTCAACTTCAGTAGAAATTTTTATAAAAAAAAGAAACCGGGATGTCAGCCTGACATCCCGGTTTCTTTATAATTAGACTTACCTTGCCATCCCGGCCATTTTGTAAACTACATTGCTCGCCGCCACGGCGTAATCTTCTGTCGGCAAATAATTTGGCGCGGAGGCGTCGAATAAAATATTGCCTGTGGCCGGGAACTCATCATCCCCCGCCCACATCACATATGTAACCGGCACCCGGGGGAATACCGGAACCGTTACGCTTACATCCCCCAGTTCCTGTTTGACCCCGCCCAGTTTTTCGGCGACCTGTAAAAACAACTCATGGTTTTCGCCGAAGACCTTCAACATAGGCTCAATCGCCCGCCGGCGGAAGGGGTCGGTATAAATCGCTCCATCCGGCAGTTCTTTGAACGAAATAAAATTGCCCTGGACCGGTGCACCATTAGCGGTGCAGAGATAATGGAGCAGCAGGGCCTGGTCCTTCAGCGGCACCTCGTCGTCTTTGGCGGCATAACTGACCTTGCCTTCAGGATACGAAACAGTGTATTCTTCGCCCAGGTACGGCAATATAATCACTCCCCTGTCGGCGTCCCAGGCCGCACCGCTGTTGCGGGCCATCTCGGCAGGTTCTTTTGTCCTCAGTTTGTTGCAGGCGTATTCGTAAGTAACTTCAAGGTTATAATTCTTGGACATTAACTCTCACCCTCTCGCATTTTCTATTTTTCACACCATAGGAAAGTATAACCCGCCTGCGGTATAAAAAAGGCTAACTCGGCGCTTCGCGCCAGCGAAGCCTTTTTAATAAGCGGCCAGTTCTTCCAGGTAACCGACCGCTTCCTGCGCGGAGCGCGGTTTGCCGTAATATTGGGCCATCTGCCGCATTGTTTTGAGCCGCAGGGGATTTTTCAGCAACTGCTTTATGTTGGCCACCAGGAACTCCGGTTTCCGGACTTTTACCGCTACCCCGGCGTTCAGCAGGAATTCAGTGTTCCGGTCTTCCTGCCCCGGCAGCGGTGTCACAATCACCATCGGCAGTTCCATGGCCAGTACTTCGGCAGTGGTAAGCCCGCCGGGTTTGGTGATAATCATGTCGCTGGCCGCCATCAGTTCGGGAACATTGTCGACAAACCCCCAAACCCTGGTGGCGTTTTTCACCGGCGTTAATTCCAGCGCAGTCCTTAGCCGGTCATTCTTTCCGGCGATACACAGGATCTGCAGCTCCTCATCACAATTGCCCAGGATGTCCAGGTATTTTTTCATGTCCCCCAGGCCCAGGCCGCCGCCCATCAGCAGTATCGTGGTCCGGTCAGCAAGGCCGAGTTTTTCCCTGACCTTTTTTTTGCCGGGATTTTCACTAAATTCCTTCCGGACCGGGATGCCGAAGGGTTTTATGGCACTTTTCCTTACCCCCATGTCCATTAGCTGGTATTTTAAGTCCTCCGCCGGAATGAAATATGTATCTACATGTTCGTGAATCCAAAAGGGGTGTACGGTAAAATCGGTAAGTACGCCTACCAGCGGGACGGGCAGCTTACCCCGGCTTTTTAAGACTGACAGGATGCCGGCCGGAAAAGCATGGGTGCAGACAATGGCATCCGGCCTAAATTCTTCCACCAGTTTCTCCAGTTTTGCCGACAGCATTTTCGACAATAACTGGCTCAAGTCAATGAACTTATCCCCTTCCTCTGCCTGGTCATACAGGTAGCCCCAGATTTTAGGGTTAAACTTAAGCGACTCTATATAGCTGCCTACAATGACTTTATTTAAAACCGGATTGATGTAACGGAAAGTATCAACGATTTTTATCCTCCCGCCAGGATGCCTGGCCATCACTTCCTCGGCCAGTGCCCGGGCGGCCAGGTCATGGCCGGCGCCAATCGACACGGAAAAAAACAGTACACGCACGATCTCACCTCCGGTTAGTCAGGGTCTTGGCCCCCAAACATATCCGGTCATATTATATCATATTATGGCATGTTGAGTATAAAAAAACTCGGCTGGGCGAAAAATGAAAACTGTAGAATCAGGACGGAGGATAAGCATTAGATGAATTTGACGACGCAAATGGACATCTCGGTTTGGCTAAAACTGCTGGCCATCGGGCTGGTTACCGGCCTGGTCAACGGTCTGCTGGGGATCGGCGGGGGCACCATATTAATCCCATGTATGGTTTTTTTTCTCGGCATCAGCCAACACCAGGCCCATGGCACTTCCCTGGCCATCATCCTGCCCACGGCCCTCGTAAGCTCCATTATTTACAGTCTTAACAGTGATTTGGACTTAAAGCTCTCCCTGCAGGTAGCCCTTGGCGGGATGACCGGCGGTTACCTGGGCGCCAGGCTGATGAACCACATCCCGGCAATGACTCTGAAAAAATTCTTTGCCGTTTTCATGTTCCTGGCCGGTCTCAGGATGGTGCTGTAATGATTGTAGCGATTATCGGTTTTTTCAGCGGTATCCTGAGCGGCCTGGCTGTTGGCGGCGGTACTTTGCTGGTGCCGGCCCTGATTTTTTTGCAGAATATACCCCAGCATATCGCCCAGGGCGTTTCACTGGCTTCTTTTCTGCCGACAGCCGCGGTTGCTGTAGTCACCCACCTCCGCCAGGGCAACGTCCGGCCCAGGCTGGCCCTGTTCCTGGCCATCGGCGCTGTCTTGGGGGCTGTGGCCGGAGCCCTGCTGGCAGTCCGAATCTCGGCGCCGGTGTTACAAAAAATTTTCGGGTTTTTTTTGATGGTCATGGGCATCTGGGAATTCTGCGGGCATCAAAAAAAGTGCCGCTAGCGGCACTTTTTGCAGTATCCAAAAAACTTTAACTGATGGTCTATCACTTCAAACCCGCTGCGCCTGGCAATAGCATCTTCCAGCGCTTCCAGGAGGTCGTCGGCAAATTCCGTAACCGCGCCACACCTGGTACAGATCAGGTGGTGATGGTGGTGGGCCTCATTTTGGGTAAATTCATACCTGCTGCGGCCATCGCCAAAATCCATCCGCTGCAGCACTTCCATCTCGGCCAGCAGGTCCAGGGTCCGGTAAATGGTGGCCAAGCCAATCTCTGGATGCTTCTGTTTGATAATCGAATATACATCCTCAGCGCTCAAATGGCTTTCCGGATTATCCATGAACACCTTGAGTATTTTTTGCCGCTGCGGCGTCAACTTGCATTCCCTGTCATGGAATTTCTGGCGGATTGTATCCATAGTGTGCCGCATCACGCCACCACCTTGATAAATTAACTTCCAGTTCATTATATTTATTTGTGAAATTATTGTCAACTGTCTAAGCCGGTTTACCCTGCTTTTTGCTCCCGCAGCTGCTGCAGCTGCCGCTGCAGCCGGTTTTCAGCAGCAAAGTAAAGCAGCGGGGGCACCGGATGACAAGAAGATCCGGTATTTTGTTTTTGCAGGTCGGGCAAATTAACTCGTTTTCTGTTGAACAGCATTTATCCCGCATAAGGCTTCCCTCCCGCAGTCAGACTGCCTTTTTTCCGTGGGGCTTTGGCGATTACCACGGCTACCGCCAAAAGGCCGGCAACCACGCCGATAACCCCCTCGGCCGAGCCAAAGAGCTGATACAACTGATTGACCGCCCCGCCGATGATAAAAGCCAGGCCGAAAATAGCCGGCCACATAATGAGTGCTTCCCGGCGGCCGCGCTCTTTGAAAATTATCAGGGTGGAAGCGATGCATGGCACAAACAGCGTAATGGTAACCAAACCGACCACTACCTGGATATTGGTTAAATCCAGGGAGCCGAGACCCGCAGCGCCGAAGTCCCGGCGGACAAAGCCCATGATAAACGCATTGGCTGCCTCTTTGGGCAGGCCGAGCCAGCCGACGGTGAAGGGTTTCAGCAGATTCTGGATAGCATCCAAAAGCTTAGTCACCTGCAGAATGCCAATCAGTAAGGCGCCCCCGGCAAACAGAGGAGTCGCTTCCACCAGGAAGTGATATGACTTGGTCACCGTTTTCTTTAGAACATTGTCAATTCTCGGCCAGCGCAGCGGCGGCAGATCAATGAGCAGGTGCGTCGATTCACCCGGCATAATCCTGTTAAGTAAAGTGCCGGCCAGCGCCAGGACGGTGAAAATAACCATGGAATATAAAGCAATATATAAACCGCTCACCTTGCTGAGCAAACCGGCAATAACCGCCAGCTGGGCTGAACAGGGGATAGCCAGGCCCAGCAGGAAAACCGCAATCCGGCGCTCCCGCACGGAGCCGAGCAGCCTGGTAACAATGGTAGCCAGGGTAACGCATCCGAAACCGAGAATCAAGGGGATAACCGCCCGGCCGTTGAGACCGATGCCGGATAAGGCCCGGTCTGCCAGGGTGGCAATCCGCGGCAGGTAGCCGGAATCCTCAAAAGCTGACAGCGCCAGGTAAAAACCGAACACCAACGGCAGCAGCAGCCCCAGGATATAAGTAACCGTCATGGTCAGCACGCCGAATTCACCGATAAGAATTGTACCCAGGGCGGTTTTTTCGGGAATATAAGGTTCAACCAGGCCCCTGATAAAAGGCTCATACATGCCCTGCATGATGGTTTCCTCTGTAATGCCCACTACGTCGCCGGCAATGAATACACCGATAAACTTATACATGGCATAGAGGAAAACTGCAAGGATGGGAATCCCTGTCAGGGGCTGGATCATCAGCCGCCCCAGAATCGTTCCAAAGCTGGCGCCTTTGTTGGTCTCCTTCACCACATGGCCGACTATGTCATTTACCCTGGCCCGGCGGCGCAGATAAATCTCTTCCCGCTCATTCCCCGGCGCAATGCCGTGCCGCTCAGCGACGATAGGGTCACCCTCCAGGATCAGCAGGGCCTCCCCCTGGCTACCCACGCGGTCATGCAGGAAATGCAGTTTCTTGTGCAGCTCCGGATCAATGTGACCAGGCCGGGCACAGTCAATCTTGGCTTTCAGCTCCTCCAGCCCTTTTTTCTCGATGGCCACAGTAGGCACCACCGGTACCCCAAGCAAATCGCCCAGGAGGTCAACGTCAATCTTCCGGCCCTGCCTTTCGGCCTCATCCTGCATATTGAGCGCTACCAGCACCGGCACGCCGGTGTCGATAATCTGCTGGGTCAGGAAGAGGTCCCGCTCCATGTGCACGGCGTCAACAATATTAATTACCACATCAGCGCTTAAGATAATATCCCGGGCGATCTTTTCCTCGTCGTTAAAAGAGGATATCCCGTAAACCCCGGGGGTATCGATGACCACATCCTGGCCGTACTTCCCGTGGGATATTTCCAGTGTGGTGCCCGGATAATTGGAAACATCAACATATAACCCGGTAAGGGCGTTAAAGAAAACCGACTTGCCCACGTTAGGGTTGCCTGCCAGCACAATTTTCCTGGCGCCCGGCGGAATGTCAATTTTGATACCCAAATCATGACAGTGCATCCTGCTTCGTCTCCTTCCACATCAATTTTGATTAGCTGACCAGTTCCACCATAATCTTACTTGCCAGGCCCCTGCCCACGGCAATCTCCTGGTTGTTCTTCTTCAGCACCACCGGACCGGCCGGGACAACCTCCTCGCAGCGGACAACTTCCCCTTCCGAGATGCCGAACCTGATGGCCTGGGCCCGCACAATGCTGTCGGCAATGGACAAAATCTTGATAATCTGGCCGCGACGACAGTTATTAAGATACATATGTAACCCTCCCTTGGAATGATAATCATTCTCAACTTAATTTTACTCTTTTCCTATGCCGGTGTCAATAGATTCCTGCCCAATATCAAAAAAAAATTTCCCGTTGGGGAAATCAAAGTTTGGACCTTGCTGTTTTCATGTATTTTACGATTAGTTCATCAAGCCGGCAGCTGGCCCGGTAGACGTCCGGGTCGGTAAAGGGATTTTTCTTCGACCGGGCAATACCGAGCATCTTCTCCCGCCCTTTCAAAATCAACTGCGCCAGTAATTTTTCCTCCATGCCACGCCCCCCTTTGCAGAGGTCTGTTACAGAGCTGCTTATTTTTTTGACCTATTAATTTATACGGCAAAAGGGGGTTTATTATACAGTAAAAAAAACCGTTGTCTTGACTGCTTTTGTCGAATTATGAATTATAAAATCTTGCCGGCTACCCATTCCAACTGAGCCAGGTTCCGGCACTCAAAAACCTGATTGCATAAGGTCCCGTAAATGCGCATAATACTGTCTTCTTTATCCCATCTCTCCGCCGGTTCCGGGTTCAGCCAAATAACTTTTTTCACCCTGTCCCGGATCTTCATCAGATAATCACTATGGTCACGGTGGTAGTTGTTGCGGGCATCCCCCAGGATGACCAGGGTAGTTTTTTTGTTTAAGACATTACCATATTGATCATGAAAATCTATAAATGACTCACCGTAATTGGAAAAACCGGTTTTGGAGAAAAAAGCGTGGTTATACATGTCCCGGATGGCCTCCGCCACTTCCCGGTTCCGGAAATACTCCGTGATTTCATCGACGGTGTCCACAAACACAAAGGACCTCACATGCAGGAACCTGTCCTGGATGGAATACACCAGCTGCAGCATGAATTCACTGAAAAGCCGGACCGAGCCGGAAATATCACAGAGGATAACAATTTCCGGTTTGCTGGGCACACGGTCTTTGTAAGCCGGTTTGATGGGCGTACCCCCGGTGGCTATGGATTTCCGGATCGTCCCCTGCAGATCAACCCGGCCTCTCCTGGCCCGTTTCTCCCGGTATGAAACCCTGGTGGCCAGCCGGTGGGCAAACTTGCTGATTTTTTTTCTGATTTCGGTTACCTGGGGTTTGGCTAACTGGTAAAAATCGAGCTCATTCAGGTTTTCCCGGGTCAGGATCAGACCCAGGGCACGGTCTTTGAACGCAGCCAGCAGGACTTTCTCCAGCTCCCGCTGCAGCATTTTTTCCATCTCCTCCAAACGCGCCAGCCAGTTGAGCCATGTCTCTTCGTCAACCTGGTCCGCCATTTTTTCCAACCGGTTGACCCCCATGTACCATTCGAGAAAAACCTTCACCTGTTTCATGGTTTCCTCCATGTTCAGGTGCTTCTCTTCTATCGGACCAAGACTGGCCACAGCCTCCCTGGCAGCCTGGGACATCATGTCAGGGCTGCCAATCTTAATCAGTTGCATCATCCGGTCACCGGTGGGGATCCCCGGGCGCATGTTCCCCTGCCCCATGCCGGTGGTTTTATCCCCGTCTCCCGGCAAATCATTGCCGGAACATGACCCGCAAGGTTCGCCTGGTTTTAAAACCCCCGCCGGGTCCTGCCGGTGGCCGTAAAAATCCGCTGCAAAAAAATAATCGAACAGCTTGGCAAAAGCCCCGTAATCAGCCTGATCCTTTAGCATCGTAGCCAGAAGCGTGTTGTAAAAAGCAGCCCTGTCCATATCCAGCCCCTCAAGGCCGCGGAGACAGTCCATCACTTCCGAGACAGATATTTTTAACCCGGCCTGCCGAAGCAGCCGGGCAAATTCAAGGATTTTACCTTCCATTTTTTCACCTACTCCGGCAACAGTCCGGAAATCCTGGGCGCCGCCTTTTCGATATCCTGCTGGTATTTCAACAAAATATTAAGCGTATCTGTCACCGTTTTTTCATCCAGGTTTTCCGCCCCCAACAAAACCAAGGTGCGGGCCCAGTCAAGGGTCTCGGATATACTGGGAGCCTTTTTTAAATTTAATTTTCGCAGGGATTGAACAAATTGAACTATCTTGGCGGTCAACTGACCGCTGATGCCCGGCACCTTCAGCCGGACAATTGCCAGTTCCCGTTCATATGAAGGATAGTCGATGTACAGGTGGATGCAGCGACGTTTTAAGGCATCGCTGAAATCGCGGTAGTTATTGCTGGTCAGGACCACAAAGGGGATGGAATCCGCTTTGACCGTGCCCAGCTCGGGGATGGACACCTGATAGTCGGACAGGGCTTCCAGGAGGAAACTCTCAAATTCCTCGTCACTTTTGTCCAGTTCATCAACCAGGAGCACCACGGTTTCTTTCGCTTTCAGCGCTTTTAAGAGCGGCCTGGCCAGATAAAACTCCCCGGAAAAAATGTTGGCCTTGGTCTCTTCCCAGGTTTTTTCCGTCAGGTGGTTGGCCTGGATGCGCAGCAGCTGTTTCTGGTAGTTCCACTCAAACAATGCCTTGGATTCGTCAAGCCCTTCATAACACTGCAGGCGGATCAGTTTTGTATCGAGAGCTCCGGCCACGGCCTTGGCCAGCTGGGTCTTCCCCACGCCGGCCGGGCCCTCGATAAGCAGCGGTTTTTGCAGCCTGCCTGCCAGGAACACCGAGGTAGCCACTCTGTCATTGACCAGGTAGTCCTGCCGGGAAAGCTTTTCCTTGACTTCCTTAATGGAATTGAACATTATACACCTCTTTAAGACAACTTGCCGGGATCAAAGACGGACGTATAATCGTCCCAGTTGCATTGCCCGTCGCCGTCCAGCCAGTGCTTGAAATACTCCAGTTTTTCCCTGCTTGGCCGGTACTGATCAAAGATTAAACCCACATCGTGGAAACTAACCAGGTTGTATAATATTTCCGTCACCAGTTGGTCTTCCGGTTCACCTTGGGTGGTTATGTAATCGTATGCCCAGTCCGATATCTGCTCCTGGGAAAGCTCCCCGGACAGATACTGGTCAAGCACCATTTTTAGGGTCTCTCTGGTGACCATTTCGACACCTCCTTAGACGCTGTAGTTCGGAGCCTCTTTGGTTATTGTAACGTCGTGGGGATGGCTTTCCTTAAGTCCGGCATTGGTTATCCGCATAAACTGTGTTTTGGTTTTAAGTTCCATGATGTTTTGGGTCCCACAATAACCCATGCCGGCCCTCAAACCGCCAACCAGCTGGTAAACGGTTTCAGCCAGCGGCCCTTTATACGGCACCCGGCCCTCAATGCCCTCAGGCACCAGTTTTTTATCATCCTCCTGAAAATACCGGTCCTTGCTGCCTTCCTTCATAGCTCCCAGGGAACCCATCCCGCGGTATACCTTAAAACTTCTGCCCTGGTAAATCTCAATATCGCCGGGGCTCTCCTCGGTGCCTGCAAACAGGCTGCCGATCATTATTACATCCGCACCGGCGGCAATAGCCTTGGGAATATCTCCGGAATACTTGATGCCGCCGTCCCCGATGATGGGTATGCCATACGGGGCAGCAGCTTTGGCACAATCAACGATGGCAGTAATCTGCGGCACACCGATACCGGCTACGACCCTGGTAGTACAGATGGATCCCGGCCCGATTCCGACTTTGACGCAGTCGGCACCGGCTTCAATCAGGTCCCTGGTGGCTTCCGCAGTTGCCACATTGCCGGCAATAATGTCCACATCAGGATATTTGGCCTTAATCATTTTAACGGCTTCCAGCACACCGCGGGAGTGGCCGTGAGCAGTATCGACACAGATAGCGTCGACCCTGGCCTGGACGAGGGCATCAACCCGCTCCATCATGTCGCCGGTAATGCCCACGGCAGCGGCCACCACCAGCCGGCCCTTGTAGTCTTTGGCCGAATTTGGGTACATCTTGGCCTTTTTAATATCTTTTATAGTTACCAAACCTTTAAGATTAAAACTGCTGTCTACTATTGGGAGTTTCTCAACCTTATGCCGGCTGAGGATTTCCTTTGCTTCCTGCAAGGTGGTGCCTACCGGGGCCGTAACCAGGTTCTCCCTGGTCATAACTTCTTTGATGGGACGGTGGAAGTCAGTCTCAAAACGCAGGTCCCGGTTAGTAAGGATCCCTACCAGTTTACCGTTTACAGTGATGGGGACTCCCGATATCCGGTACCGCTCCATGATTTCCAGGGCTTCACTGACCAGGTTGTCCGGCCCCAGGGAAATCGGGTCGGTAATAACGCCATGCTCCGACCGCTTGACCCGGTCAACTTCCAAAGCCTGTTTTTCGATAGACATATTTTTATGAATCACCCCGATGCCGCCTTCCCTCGCAATGGCGATAGCCAGCCGGGACTCTGTTACGGTGTCCATGCCGGCGCTCATCAACGGGATGTTCAATTTGATTTTCTTAGTCAAATATGTAGTGGTGTCAACATCCCGGGGCAGTATTTCCGACTTGGCCGGGATTAGCAAGACATCATCAAAAGTAAGTCCTTCTTTGATAAATCTCTGGTTCTCCAATTTATCTGCTCCTTTCGTTTTTATTTTCTGGTCTATATTCTGATAATTATATCACAGCATTGTTAATTTAGCCACCCTGTCAGACTCTTTATGAACCTATTTTCGGTCAAAATAAAAATATATTTGTCCATTATCTATCCATTTCCTGATTTTTTTCTTCAGTAACTCCCTGATTAGTTTACGGGTCGGCGGCAACAGCAGCAAAAAACCGGCCGTGTCGGTAAGCAGGCCCGGTGTCAAAAGCAAAAGCCCGCCGGCCAGCACCAACACCCCTTCCATCACTTCGTTGCCGGGGATACGCCCCTGGGCCATCTCATACCGCACCTGTCTGATTATCTGGAACCCCTGGGTCCGGGCCAGAAAAGCACCCGCAATGCCGGTGCCGAAAATCATGGCCAGGGTTGCCCATAAACCGATAACCTGGCCAAGTTTGGTATAAATTATTACCTCCGTCACCGGGACAATTATAAACAGGAGTAAAAGCCTGCTCATCTCCTCCAACCCCCTTCTCCCCTAACTTCGATAAGCAAATACTGATTTCCTTCAATAATGACTTCTCTGTTAATTTTCGCATTATTAACGGGATTATACCCGGAACTGTTATATTATCGGACTAAAAGGAAACAATATTAAAAAGGCTTCGCTGGTGCAAAGCGCCGAGTTAGCCTTTTTTATACCGCAGGCGTCGTTATACTTTCCTATGGTGTAAAACAAAAAGAGGTGAACAGTTTTGCCGGACAAAAAGAAGCATAATCAGGATGAAAACCGTACGCCCAATATCAGTGCCCATTACTACACCGATCCTATCTACGGCAGCAGTACGATTTACGGGATTGACGAATACGCGGATGCGGATGCTGACATCGGTACGGCGTCCGGGCAGGCAAAAGACGAGCCACGGGATGAACCGCCGGAGAGCTGGGGATGGATCAACAACGTTGACTAGTATTTATGCAAATTAATTAGGGGTTTGGTATTAAATCCGAATGACATTCACTGCGTTTGCATTAACATTGTTGATAGCGCAGTATAAGAGAGTCTAACCGGCGTATTACGGCGTTAAGACTCTCTATAGCGAAGCAAGTTTAGTCCTGCTTCACGGAGCGAGGAAAAAAGAGTCTGGCCGGTTCCCGCATTCTACAAACTTGAGCGGTTGAGGCCGAAGGCCGAAATGCAGGCCAAGCAGCTCTAGGAAGCGAAGCGACGTAGAGATGCTTAGGGCTGTGAACAGACCTTTTTACCCGAGCGCAGTGTTAGCAGGACTACGCAGCGTAGCACCATCATGAGGATTTAGTACCAACCCCTTACTTTTTTGTGAGCCAAGGTTCAGTCTTGGCCCATCGTTGACCCAATCCCCTTGCGTTCAAAATGGTCCCGCAGATAGTAAATGGTTTTTTCGGTGACGCCTAACTCCCGGGCTATTTCCATATCCGACTTCTGGTTTTTCAACCCGTCTATAAAACGGTCAAAATCAATACCCACTT
Organism: Bacillota bacterium; assembly: GCA_049324975.1. Classification (GTDB taxonomy): domain Bacteria; phylum Bacillota; class Thermincolia; order Thermincolales; family CAZWUW01; genus JBMOPI01. The sequence continues at coordinate 11,260 of JBMOPI010000296.1, read as the reverse complement.
CATCAGTCATTTCTTTCAGGCTCGGGCCGGCACTCCACGGCGTCCGGCTGCGGAGAAATGTCTCCATATTAGCCTACCTCCTGACACAGTTTTTTTTTATTTTAACCGGACAGGAAGAAAATTAACCCTTTTCCAGAATCAACATGCTGACAAGTATACTCATTCAAGTTATAATAGACATTGTCGTTTAGACATGGCCTTTTTTATTGGCAAAAATTACTTGAAGGTGTTTACGGTTAATTGTCGTAAACCTTATTTATAAGACAACTTAGTAATATATTTCACACCTATTATCGCTGAATTCAGTAATGAAGCGGGGGAACCAAGTTCCTGGGGTAAAGCCGTTATTACGGCCGGGCTACTTCTTCGTGTCCGAACCCGTCAGCTAACCTCGTAAGCGTTTTGAAGGGAGGTGTCTTTTCACTTTCGTCTCTTTTGCCTAAATATCATATGAAAGGAGTATATCCATCCATGCGTTCAAGAAGAATATTTTCTCTTTTAATTGTTACCATGTTCCTGTTTGCTACCGTTGTCACTCCTGTTCAGGCGGCCGGTATTTTCAACAGCCAGGTATTTACCAATCCCAGTTATGGTTCTGTTCTGGACCTGGTAAAACAGATTCAGGGCGGCTCAAGCGCTCCGGCACCTGCTCCGGCGCCACAACCGGCACCAAAACCGGAACCGGCTCCTGCTCCGGCACCTGCTCCGGCTCCTGCTCCGGCACCTGCTCCGGCTCCTGCTCCGGCTCCTGCACCTGCACCGGATCAATCTTCCTACCAAATTAGCGCCTTTGAGATGAAAGTTGTCGAATTGGTCAACAAAGAACGGACCAGCCGCGGGCTAAAAGCGCTTAAAGCCGACATCCCCCTGTCCAAAGGCGCCCGCCTGAAGTCCGAAGACATGCGGGACAACCGTTACTTCAGCCACACTTCACCCAAATACGGTTCACCTTTTAAAATGATGACCACACTTGGCATCAAGTGGCGGGCTGCGGGTGAAAATATCGCCTCTGGCTACCGGACCCCGGAATCTGTTGTTAAAGGCTGGATGAACAGCCCCGGTCACAGGGCCAACATCCTCAGCACCAAGTGGGGTAAAATCGGCGTGGGCTACGCCAAAGGCGGCAAGTCCGGCCATTACTGGACCCAATGGTTCACTAACTAACCAAAATTCCCAGTGTATTTTAAAACAAGCAACGCAGGTACTATTTCGTACCTGCGTTGCTTGTTTAATATATTCCCGGTAACTTAAACGAACAAATCCACAATTTTAAACTTCTTTACATCCACCAGGCCCATATCCGTGATTTTGAGTTCCGGGATTACCGGCAGGGCTAAAAAAGCCATGGCCATGAAAGGCGCCTGCAGTTTACAGCCCAGTTTTAAAACCGCGTCATGCAGTTCCCTGACCCTGGCAGCTACTTCCGGAGCCGGCAGCTCAGACATCAGCCCGGCGATAGGCAGCGGCAGAATGGCCTTCACTTCGCCGCGGTCAACCACGATTTGACCCCCGCCTGTTTCGGCAAGCTTATTTACGGCTAATCCCATGTCATCATCATTGGCGCCCACCAATACAATATTGTGGCTGTCATGGGCCACGGTTGACGCCAGCGCCCCTGTCTTAAGGCCAAAGCCCTGGACCAGCCCCAGTCCGATTCGCCCCGAACCCCGGTAACGTTCAACCACGGCAATTTTTAATATATCCCTGCCGGAATCGGCCCTTATTTCACCATTTTCCGTTTTTGCCGGCAGCACATTTTGCCCGGTGACAATCTGTCCCGGAATAACCTCAATGACCCGGACCTGTTCACCGTTAGCCCTGATCCTGAATGCGTCAGGAGGCAAGGCTACGTTCATAGCCGTAACCGCCGGAGACTTATCCGGCCTGCTGTCAGACAAATATTTGCCCCGCTCGGCCACCAGCTTGCCCCGGTGGAACACATAAGCCGGCCGGAAGGTCTCCAGATTTTCCAGCACAACCATGTCTGCCCGGTAACCGGGGGCGACGGCGCCCAGGTCCTGCAGGCCGAAATATTCAGCCGGGTTTAAAGTTGCCATGCGGATGGCCGTTACCGGGTCCAAACCAAAAGTTACCGCCCGGCGCAGGATGAAATTCATGTGGCCCTGTTCCAGCAGGTCCTTGGTATGCAGGTCATCGGACACAAAGATGCAGCGGCGGGAATTTTGCGCAGTTATCACAGGCAGCAGGTCTTTCAGGTTCTTGGCTGTGGAGCCGTACCTGACCATCAGGTACATCCCCGCCCGCAGTTTTTCGGCAGCTTCTTTAAGTGTGGTTGCTTCATGGTCTGAACGGATCCCGGCGCCTATATACGCATACAGTTGTTTGCCGGTAAGCCCGGGAGCATGGCCGTCCACCGGAAGTCCGCCTTTTAGTGCCAATTTTCCCAGCACGTCGGCAGCGCCCTGCACCACCCCGGGGTAATTCATCATCTCTGCCAGTCCCAGCACCCGGTCATGGGCCAGCAGTTGTTTTATTTCCTCCGGCCCAATCGCGGCGCCGGAGGTTTCCATGTCAGTCGCCGGCACGCTTGAGGGGGCCATGACATATACGTTCAAAGGCAGATCTTCCGAGGCGGAGAGGATATATTGAATGCCGGGGACACCAAGCACATTGGCGATTTCATGCGGGTCACAAACAACGGTGCCGGTCCCGTTCGGCACCACAAGCCTGGCGTATTCCGGCGGAGAGACCATGGAACTTTCCATGTGCACATGACCGTCAATTAAGCCGGGCGCCAGGAACATCCCTTTAAGGTCCATGTTTTCCCTGGCCCGGTAATCTCCGAAACCCACAATTTTGCCGTCCCAGACAGCGACATCGGTATTAATGATTTCACCCGTAAAAACATTAACCAACCGGACGTTTTTCAGCAAAAGGTCGGCTTCACCGTCGCCGCGGGCGACTTGTAAGAACTCCTGCAATCCCATCAACACAGCACCTCCCGGAAAAAGGCACCATAAGCGGTGCCTTTTTGTCAGCGGTAATTCTCCCTGATAATATATTCAGGTACTCCGGCAATAAACCTTTCAATGAAAAAAACCAGCACTGTCAGGTCATCCAACTGGCCGATAAAAGGTAAGAAATCACTGATAAAATCCGTTGGCAGCAGAAAATAGACCAGCGCCCCGCCCAAAAACACCGCCTTGCGCCACCAGGCAACCCGCCGGTCCCAGGCCAGCCGCCATACCAGTGGAGCGGATTTGGGCAGGTTCAGGAGCATCTTCAGGCGGCCGGTTACGGAAGAATCAAAAAAAGCCATAACTTTCACCTCTTACCGTCATTATATGCAGGTGAGATGTCCGGTGTCATTCAAAAGGCAGACAATCGCCCGATCATTGCTGTAAAATTCTATGACATTAACAGCCACATTATCCTGTTTAATCTTCCAGAAGCTTTTTAAATCCAGGCCCAGCACAGAACCCACCACCAGCCTGATTGTGCCTCCGTGGGCGGCGACCAGGACCGTCTGGTCCGGGTGGCCGGCAATAATCCGGTGGATGCCGCTCATACACCGTTCAGCCACTTCTGTCAGGGTTTCCCCCCCGGGGATGCGGTGAACCAGCGGGTCCTCCCGCCACTTCTTCATTTCCTCGCCGTATGCGGCAACGATTTCATTATAGGTCAGGCCCTCCCACAATCCAAAGTTGGTCTCCCGCAGCTCCGGCACAGGCAGCACTTCCCGGCCATGGGGCTCAGCCGCGATACGGGCTGTCTCCAATGCCCGGGAAAGGTCGCTGGCATAAAAAGCATCAATCCTCTCCCCGGCCAGCCGGTCCCTGAGCTTTTGGGCCTGCTGCCGCCCGTTGTCACTCAACGGGATATCCCGGTGCCCCTGGTACCGCAGTTCCTTGTTCCATACAGTTTCTCCGTGCCTGACCAATATGATTTTTGTCATGGGATGCAAATCTATTTTTCACTCCTTATTATATCACTGATTGTCATGATTAATTTGTCGTTTTCCGTCCTGGTGCGCACCGCCACCCTGATATAGTAAGGATCCAGGTTTTTATACGAACTGCAGTCCCTGACCAGGATGCCCCGGCGGCCCAGCCTGTCGGTCATTTCCGGCGCGGTAAAGCCGGCAGCCCTGATATCTATGAAAACATAATTCGCTGCCGGCGGAAACGGCCTCAATCCTTCTATACTGCCAAGCTGCTCGTATAAATACCGCTTTTCCTGTTGGATAAAGCCAATACTCCTTTTAATATATGCTTCGTCCTGCAAAGAAACAACTCCTGCCGCCTGGGCAAAACAATTGACGTTCCACGGGTCCCTGCCCATTTCCATTTTACTCACCAAATCAGGGTTGCCAAGGCCGGCGCCCAGCCTTAAACCCGGGATGGCAAAAAACTTGGTCAGGGAATACAGAATAAAAAGGTTCGGGAAATCCCGAAGCAAGGCTACTGTGGAATAATTGTCCCTATCCGCCACGAAATCAATGAAAGCCTCATCCATTATAACCGTGACCTGCCTGTTCCTGGCTTCCTGCAGGATTGTAACCAGCTCTTCCTTACGGATTAAGGCGCCGGTCGGGTTATTGGGGTTACAGATAATAACCATGTCCACTTCCGGCAGCATCGCCGCTATTTCACCGGCCGCCGGCTGAAAGCCGTTCTCCGGTGACAACGGATAATCTGTCACCCTTCCTCCGCCCGTAACCACAGCGATTTCATATTCACTGAAAGTAGGCTGCGGCAGCAGCACCCTCTTCGGCCGCACTACATTAACCAGCAGGTAGACAAGTTCGGCCGCACCGTTTCCGGCAATAAGCCGTTCTATGTCCAGGTGCAGGTATGCGGCCAGTGTTTTTTTCAACTCTGTACAATCCGGGTCAGGGTAATGCACCATCCCGGGAATTGCCGTAATGATGGCTTTTTCCGCCTGCGGCGACGGTCCAAGAGGGTTGATATTGGCGCTGAAATCAATAATCTCCGCCGGGTTTAGCCCATACTTTGCCGCCGCTGCCCGGAGGTTCCCGCCATGTAAGTGTTGTATGGGACCCATGCCTTTCCCCCGCTTTCCGGCGCCGGGATTTCCGCCCCGCCGCCGATCAGAGTGCATTCTGTCAGTTGAAAATCTTTATTGGCGGCTGACAGTATGTCCTTCAAACTTTCCACGTCCGTTGCGTCTTCATGATATAAAATACCAATGACCGTACCGCTGTGGGCCGTATTAACCCCCAGGGCACGGTATGATTCGGCAATTTTGATGATTTCGGCAAGTTCCGGCTTAAAAATTATATGCTGGTTGGCCAGCGCACTCATAGTGGCGGCCCGGCCAATTTTACCCGGGTCCCTGGAGGCTAAGCCTTCTTCTGTCAGTTTTAACGCCTGGCAGACGGTACGCTCTTTTTGCCGGTTTAATTCCGGCAGATTGACCCGGGCATTGAATTGCTCGGTATCCACCGTTCCGCCCGGATCGATGACCAGGATTTTAATTTCCGGCGGCATGCCTAGGCTCTGGAACATCCTGCCGGCCACATGGTCGAACAAAACCAGGCCGGGATACATAATCCCGTCCGTTGGCTCAATGGTTAAAGCAATCCCGGCGATGTCATCAGTACTTATCTGCCTTTTCAGCGCTTCGGCGGTGGCCACGCAGGCGGCCGTAATGTCGGCGGTACTGCTGGCCATGCCCTTGCCTACCGGCAAGGACGAATTCACCCGCACCGCGGCGGCGTAATTGTCCGCACCGAAAAAAGCCAGTGTCCTGGCTACGGCCTCTTCAACTTTCCGGTTAGCAACATTTCCTTTTATTTGATTGCGGCCCGGTTGAAGCGTGACCTCAACCACAGAGTACAGGTCAACCGGGCAGGTAACAAGAAAATTCACACCGTTAACGGTCCCCTGGACCAGTTCGCCGCAGGTACCCGGCGCTCTCGCCACACCCCGCATAATATTCCCGCCTTTTGTCAATATTCAACCCCACGCCTGCTGGAAACCCCTTTATTAAAAGGGTGTTTGATTTCCGTCATTTCTGTTACCAAGTCGGCTATTTCCATTATCTCTTCAGGCATGCCCCGGCCGGTCATGACCAGCTCCATTTTGGCCGGTTTGGCCTTTATTAAGTCTTTAACCTGAGCAACAGTAACCAGGTTATAGCGCAGGGCATTGCCGATTTCATCAAGGATCAGCAGATCGCATTTTTCTTTCCGCATATAATCCAGGGCCTCCTGCATCCCTAGCAGGGCAAGTTCAATATCTTCCGCAGCGGCCCCGTTGTCTTTGATAAAGCCGCCCCCGCCAAACCGGCTGATAGTGAAAAGAGGGGCAAGTTTCTGCACTGCCGCCAGTTCACCGGAGTCGGTACGCCCTTTCATGAACTGGATCATGTGCACGCGGTAGCCGTGCCCCACCGCTCTCAGACCTAACCCCAGAGAGGCGGTTGTTTTGCCTTTACCCCTGCCAGTATAAACATGGATAAGCCCTAATTCGTCATTAACCGACATCTTAATCCACCTTTTCCCTGCTTTTTTTCTCACGGTATGCCAGGCATCTGGCAGCAAAATTCCGCGCAGTTGCCTGGTCGGCCGCAAAATGCAAATGTACATAGCCGGCCAGGATATTTTTATCCGCATACCCATCGTAAACCGTCTCGCCGGTTTTATTCCGGGTAAGTTTACAGGCCCAGCTGAAATCATCTACTGTGGGGGCGAGCCTGGAGTAGTGGAACTCATGCCCGCGACAGGTAAATCCTCTGGGGCCAAGCAGGTTGTCCGAGAGATGTTCAACAGTCACATATCCCATGCCAACCAGTTTTTTCTCCATGACGCATTTGGCCGGTACCAACCCAACCATTTGATATTCGTGCCCGTCAAAATCCCGGATAGCCTCGGTCAGATACATTAACCCGCCGCATTCGGCGTAGACAGGCATGTTATTTTGCCCGCACCTTTTGATTTCATTTTTAATCGCCCGGTTTTCCGCCAGCTGCCGGGCAAAAACCTCGGGAAACCCGCCTCCGATATAAATCCCGTCAATGTCGGGGGGTAAATTTTTATCATGCAGCGGGCTGAACGGGATTAGTTCAATGCCATGAGAAGCTAATAACTCCAGGCCGTCCTGATAATAAAAGGAAAAAGCTTCGTCCCGGGCTATGGCCACCCGCCCAGCGGCGGCAGCGCCGGCACAGGCAACAGCCATTTGTCCCGGCGGCTCCAGCGCTCCGGCATTTTGGGCCAACGCAACCAGCAGATCAAAATTTATCCCTTCAGATATATTGTCGGCCAAAGCGCCGATCCTGTCAAACAGTTCCCCTCCCTCGGCAGTTGGCACCAGGCCAAGGTGCCGGGAAGGCAGGGACAAGTCGGCCTGCTTCCTGATGTATCCGATAACCGGGATATCACAGTATGCTTCAATAGCCTCCCGGACCAGACTCAGATGCCTGTCGCTGCCGATGCGGTTTAAAATGATCCCGGCGATTTTCACCTGGGGGTCCATTTTCTGAAATCCCAGCGCTACCGCCGCCGCACTCCTGGCCATGGACTTGACGTCCACAACCAGCACCACCGGGCAGTCCAGGATTTTGGCCACTTCGGCCGAACTGCCGGTGTCGCCGGTGCCTGAAGCACCGTCAAAAAGGCCCATAACCCCTTCGATTACGGCGATATCAGACCCGGCCGCCGACCGGGCAAACAATTTCCGGACAGTATCCCTGCCCAGCATCCAGGTATCCAGGTTCCTGGAAACATGACCGGTGGCAACATTATGGTAACCGGGGTCAATATAGTCAGGACCTACTTTATATGGTTGGACGCGGTAACCCCTTTTGGCAAGGGCTGCCATCACAGCCGTAGCGATGGTGGTTTTGCCCACACCGCTGTGGGTGCCGGTAATCATAAGCCTGGGAATTTGCATGTGTTAAACCTCTTTATTTATTTTACCGCCAATGTAATCAAAACCCCGGTAGTCACAGCCAATAAAGATGTGATCAGCATAATCCGGGTGGTTTCTTTTATGTGTCTCCGGTTAAGTTCATCCATGGGTTTCCCCATATATGGCCGGAAGGATTCCCTGCCGCCGTAAAAGTTAAGTCCTCCCAGCCTGATGCCCAGGGCGCCGGCAACAATTGATTCCGGGATACCGCTGTTGGGGCTGGGGTGCTTTCCGGCATCCCGCCGCCAGGTATGGACAGCGTACCCGGCATCCTTACCGGCCGCAGCGGCGGCAATCAGCATAAGGATTCCGGTAATCCGGGCAGGTATGTAATTGGCAATATCGTCAAGCCGGGCGGCAAACCAGCCGAATTCCCGGTATTTTTCGTTTTTGTAACCGACCATGGAATCTAAGGTGTTCACAGCTTTGTAGGCCATAGCCAGGGGCAGTCCGCCGATAAAGGCATAAAACAGCGGCGCCACGATGCCGTCCACAATATTCTCCGCCACCGTCTCCACCGTGGCCCGGACGATTTCCGGTTCATCGAGCCGGTCCGTATCCCGGCCCACAATCCAGCCGACTTTTTGCCGGGCCGTCTGCAGTTGACCGTCTTCAAGCAGCTGATAAATCTCATCTGCCGCCTGGCGCAGGCACTTCACCGCCAGGGTTGTCGACAGGAACCAGACACTGACAACCCAGCCCAACCATTGGTTCAGCTGTGAGGTGACTTGAACCAGGCCCCAGGTAACAAAATATGTTAGGCCTACAATCACCAGGGTCAGTATAACGCCACTGAACCTTAACCCCAGCAAGGACGTAATAATGCGGCGGAGCAGCTTCTCGGCAGCATCTATCCCCTTGCCGATAATGATCACCGGGTGGGGGATACCCCTGGGGTCGCCTACTACAAGGTCAATCAGGTAGGCCAACCCTATCTGCCAGGATAATCCTGCCAGCCACAGCACTACCGGCAGCTGCTGACCGTTCACGCTCTTACAGCGCCGGACTGCCGGCGTTCCTCAGCTGCCGGCTCAAGTCCCATGATTTCATAAATTTTATCTATATCCAGGCTGGACCTGACCACTTCAGCCAGTTTGTCAAAGTCTTTTTCCCGCTGTTCCCTGACAGTGATGACTTTTTCCTCCTCCAACGGCCCCCAGCCTTTTTCCTGCCGGATCAGGTTCAGGATATGCCGGCGGAAAGTGTCGCTGTCGAAAATACCGTGGATGTATGTGCCAAAGACCCTCCCGTCACCGCTCACGGCGCCGTCCAGGACATCTGCCGGCCTGGTGGACCGTTCAGTGATGCGAAAACCGTGCTCAACGCCCGGGGCCAGTTGGGAGCGGCCCATGTGAATCTCGTATCCGGTTACGCTCAGCCCCTGCACACCGGTCAGGAAATAACCGCTGCCGACAATTTCCGCCTGCACTTGGGTGGTTATTTTATCAGGTTCAAAGGTTGTAACCATATCAATCAGACCAAGGCCCCGCATACAGTCAATATCTGATTCGGTATGGAGCGGGTCATGCAGCTCCCGGCCGAGGATCTGGTAACCCCCACAGATGCCGATTACCGGCACGCCTTCCCGGGCTAAAGCCGTAATCCGAGGCGCGAGGCCGGACTTTTCCAGGAAAACCAGGTCGTGAATGGTGTTTTTGCTGCCGGGGATAATGACCAGGTCCGGCCGGCCAAGCTTGGAACCTTTATTGATATATCTCAGCTGTACATCCGGCTCATCCTCCAAGGGGTCGAAGTCGGTAAAGTTCGAAATGTGCGGGAGGTTGATGACTACCACATCAAGCTTATGGTCAACCCGTTCCCGACCAGCCAATAGCGTGGCCTCCGGAATAGTGTCTTCCTCCTGCACCCGGAAACCCTGGAAATACGGGACCACGCCCAGGACCGGGATGCCGGTCTTTTCTTCCAGAAAATCAATGGCCGGCTGAAACAGCCTGACATCACCGCGGAACTTGTTGATTACCACCCCGGCCACCCGTGTCCGGTCGGCCGGGTCCAGCAGTTCCAGCGTACCCACCACCGAAGCCAGGGCACCGCCCTTGTCGATATCCGCCACCAGTAGCACCGGGGCATCAGCCATCCTGGCAATGCGCATGTTGACTATCTCCCTGGCCTGCAGGTTGACCTCGGCCGGGCTGCCGGCCCCTTCGATAACGATGATTTCAAATCTGTCCTTTAGTTTTTGCAGGGACTCTTCAATCACACCCAGGGCAGTCAGGTTGTATTTTTCGTGATACTCCTGGGCGGACATGTTCCCTACCGGCCGGCCCAGCACAATGACCTGGGAAGAAGCCTGCCCCGTAGGCTTTAACAGCACAGGGTTCATCAGCACGTCCGGTTCCAGTCCGGCGGCTTCCGCCTGGACCACCTGGGCCCGGCCCATTTCCCCGCCGTCTTTGGTGACATAAGAATTCAGTGCCATATTCTGGGATTTAAAAGGCGCCACCTTATACCCGTCCTGCAGGAAAATACGGCTCAGGGCCGCCACCAGGACACTTTTACCCACATGGGAGCCTGTTCCCTGAAACATAATGCATTTAGTCACGCCGCACCTTCTCCTCTCTGAATCTTTCTCTGACCTGCCGGCCCATTTCCTTTAAATCCAACGGGATGCCCGCCACTACCAAAAACGTTTCATCGGCGTCCCGGGCTAAAACCTGGTTGGCCCTACCTACAATCTCCTGGTACTGCCGGCCCAACGGGTAAGGGGAGACCAGGCTTAACCCCACTTCGTTGGATACCACCACTACGTGTGCTTTGGCTGTTTTAGCCGCGGTGGCAATCTGCTTCACGGCTGATACGATATTCCGGTTAAACTCAGCACTGTCACTAATGGAACCGCCGCCCGCGGTACCGTTATTGTCCGCGCCCCCGTTTTCACCGGCCAACAGCAAATTGCTAATATAGATGGTCAAACAGTCGAGCAGAATCACTTCCGACCGTTTTCCCCAGTATTCGATAGCTTTCCTAACTTCTTCCGGCTCCTCTACGGTCCGCCAGCTTTCCGGCCGCCGCTCCCGGTGAAGGGCGATTCGTTCCGCCATTTCGCTGTCCCCGGCCCGGGCTGTGGCAATATACGTTACATCACTGCCCAGCGCAGCCGCCACTTCCTCGGCAAAGGCGCTTTTCCCACTCCTGGTACCACCGGTAACAAAAATCAGCCTGCCCATTTTATCACCTACATAAAAATTACCCCCGGCCCTGCCGGGGGATAATAAGCTTATTTCGCTTGATAAAGCGAAAAAACACCATTTCCCTTTCTCGCGAAGGACCCGATGGTCACCTCCGGGCCGGTATCCTGGCTTCCGGATCACAGTTTGCTGCACTCCTTCCCCGGCATGGCCGAC